>JANMWO010000099.1:0-7746 GCA_031394025.1 Acidobacteriota bacterium | reverse complement strand
CGTGCGTTCAAACTGCCCGGTGTCCTTGGCATTGATACGGAAGTAGGTGGACAGCTCCATCGGGCAGCGGACCCCCGGGGGGATATAGACGAAGGAACCGTCGCTGAACACAGCGGAGTTGAGGGCGGCAAAGAAGTTGTCAGAATGCGGAACCACCGAGCCGAGATACTTTTTAACCAGTTCCGGGTGCTCCTGGACGGCTTCGGAGAAGGAGCAGAAGATGATGCCCATCTCCGCCAGCTTTCCCTTGAAGGTCGTCGCCACCGAGACGCTGTCGAACACTGCGTCCACGGCGACGCCGGCGAGTATTTCCTGTTCCCGTAACGGGATGCCAAGCTTCGCGTATGTTTTGAGCAGTTCGGGATCCACCTCATCCAGGCTCTTCAGCTGATCGATTTTGGTCTTGGGCGCCGAGTAGTAGATAATGTCCTGATAATCGATGGCCGGGTAGCGGACGCTGGACCACTTGGGTTCTTCCATGGTGAGCCAGTGGCGGTAGGACTTCAGGCGCCATTCCAGCATGAACTCAGGCTCGTTTTTTTTGGCCGAGATCATGCGAACGACGTCTTCGCTCAGCCCCTTGGGAATCGTATCGGCTTCGATCTCCGTGACGAAGCCCCACTTGTACTCTTGATTTGTGAGTGCTTCGAGCGACGTCATCGTTGTGCTCATATGGAGTTCTGCCCTCCTGGAAATATCGGACTACTTGAATCCTAGCGCGTCTTGACGAAAAAGTCAAGACTGTTGGCAGATGGGTAGTGCCCTAATTCGATTTAACGGATCACATTGGCAGGAGAATTAAGTGAAAGCGTAGCCTGTCCCCGAATTTCCGAATTTCCCCCTGTCCCCGAATTTTTTCGGAAAGAGACTGGGACCCTTCCTACCGCACGCCGATGGTGACTTCGTTGCTCGGGCGGCTGATATAGGTCAGGCGCACCGGGACTGCATCTCCGGGAGCAACGCCATTGGGCACACGGAAGTTCACCTGGTTGTACCTGGGATAACCGGGTGCGGCACCGAAATACAAAATCTCGGCAAGGCGGCCGCCCACGGAAATCTGCGGAGGAATCAAACCGCCTTCGGCAAGGGTGGTGGTGTAAGTCGATAAGATGTCTCCAGCAACCGCAGGGGTATTGCGCCAGGCGGTCACTCCCGTGGCGGCATTCCAGATGAATCCTTGCCTGTCTTCCGGATAGCCGAACAACTGTGGTGCCGACACAAGCACGCTGGGAGTGTAGAATTCGGCACGCGCGGTGGGCCTTCCGAAAGTACTGCCTCCTGTGATGAGCACCTTGCCATCGTTCAGAAGTGTTGCCGTGTGCAGGGCTCGCGGGGTGGTCAGGTCGCCTGTAGCTCGAAATGCGCCGACGATTGGATCGTAGAGTTCCGCGCTGGTGAGTGCACCGCCGCCGAACCGGATGGTGCCCGTCAGCATGACATTGCCGTCGGGGAGCAAGGTAGCCGTATGCAATGTCCGGCCAATGGTCATGTTCCCGGTAACTGCGAAAGTTCCGCTTGAAGCGCTGTACAGTCCTGCGCGGGTATCGAAACCAGCGTCACTCGCACCACCGGCAACCAGAACCTTGCCGTTCATCAGCAAGGTCGCTGCGGGCAGGCCGTTATTCTGACCCCCAACGATGGGATTGCCCGTCTTGGTGAACAAGCCGCTGTCCGGATCGTAAACTTCCGCGCCTCCGTCCTGCCACACGAACAAAACCCTGCCGTCCGGTAGCATACTCGAAGCCGCTGGCTGGCAAGAGTTTAGGTCGAAGGTCTCTTTGACGTACCTTCCAGTAGCGGCAAATGTGCCGTTCGCGGGGTCATACAGTTCAGCATTGGTAACTCCACCGCGGTTGTCATAGCCACCAGTGATCAGAACTTTTCCGTTGCCGAGCAGGAAGGCTTCGTGGCAGGCGTGGCCATCAATCATGGTGCGTGTTGCACTGAAGGTGCCAGTGGAAGGGTCGTAGATCTCTGCGCTGTTCGAGGGATATCCACCGTCTCCACGGCCCCCCCCGGCGATCAATACTCTGCCGTCCAGAAGCAGGGTGGCTGTGTGGCCGTACCGGGGCACCGTCATGTTACCGGTAGGGATGAAGCCGCTATTCGGGTTGAAGAGTTCGGCCGTTGCAGTATTTACAGCGATATCCGACCAGCCTCCAGCGATCAGCACCTTGCCGTTGGTCAGGAGCGTGGCGGTGTGTCCGGCGCGCGGGGTCCTCATTTCGACCATTGCCATAAATGTGCCGGGGGATTGGGCCAGCGCAATGGAAGGGCCCGCAGCCAAGAAAAGGAGCTGGAGCACCATGCGGGCGTTCAGGGCTACGTTGGTTCTATTGCTTGTCGATTTCATATCCTGTCTCCTTAGCTGAGGATTCCGACGAAGGTGAACACCGATTCCGACACGAAGATGAACAGTCCTCGGAGCGCAGCGACGCTGGCAGTTTGATTGTGAGGTAACCGTTCACCTTCGTCAAGGAAATTCCTCCTCACGTTCTCCGGAGCGCAGCGTAGGCAGAGTACTACAAGCGGAGAAAAAACAAAATCCGGTCAGCCTGAACTTACCCTTTAACCATGATGTGAAACGGAGGCAGAGCAAGCGGCACTATTCCTAGTTTCGGCGGATTTGAAATCAATCACAAAAAAGTATTAGTTTGAATAAGTTATGGCTTAGCTTAACATCCAACTGCGAGCGAACCCCCATGTAAAAGTTGGCGAGTCAATTCGCAATTTGCGCGAGCGAACAAAGTGATATCCACGGTACGCACGCCCAAACTCGCTTTGAATGCCGTAAAAACTGTCCTTCTTTACATCCCCGGATAGACACGAAATTGTGTCACTTGGCTCTGCCTTCCTATTGGTGAGTCGGAAAGGTGTAAGTTCACGCTGACCCAGTATTTCATTTTTACGAGATATAGTTATTAAAGATGAGCGTTCTTTTGAATTCACGAGGTGCCCCGGATGTTAAGACCGAATTTCCTGTTTTGGCTCGTGCTTCTCTGTTTGACGAGCGCTGTGTCGGCTCAGAAAGCCAAGCTATCTTATGTTGATTCCAGCGCGTGTTGCCTTGTGTCCGATGGGCGCGGGAACAGTTTTGTCATCACTTCTGGAAGTAGCAGCACCCATATTTCTGTTGCCAAATTCGACACCAAGGGCGATCTCGTTTCCCGTAGCGAAATCGACTTGAAGGCCGTCATAGTTCCTTTCGCAGGGGCTGTTGATGCTCAGGGCCGTTTGTGGATAGCGGGGAAAGTGGCTGCCACGCAGCCATTCAACGGTTCCACCATCGGCCTTCTCCTTCAACTCGACCCAACAGGCGCAGAGGTACTTTCGCAGAGCACGATAGGTGGGCAGGATCGCCCCGGCGGCACAGAAATACATGCAATAGCCTTCGATCAGCTCGGGAACTGTTATGTGGCTGGCATCACCAGCCAAATCGATTTCCCTCTAACGCCGGGGAGCTTTATGGACAAGACGCCCGTCGCTGACGGCGCACCGTTACGCGCTTATCGGGGTTTTGTGGCCAAATTGAAGATTGGAGGCCAAGGTGCAGCCCCGTTTTCGATTACCTATTCCACCTTGCTTGGTGGCGGGGCAGCCACTTCCGCCCAGCCACCGCCGTTCATTGACATCTCCGCTTTAGCTGTAGATAAAGATGGCATTGTGACTGTAGCTGGAATAACAACGTCCGCAGACTTTCCAACAACCGCAGGCGTTTTTCAGAACAAGTTTACGGGTAGCGGCCAGATGGTATTTTTAACAAGGTTGAACTCAGAAGGTTCCAGGCTTGTGTGGTCAACCTTCGTCGGGCCAGGAAGCGGCCTGCCCCTACACCTCAGTCTGGATTCGACGGGAGATCCGGTGTTTTCCGGAACAACCGCAGATCCGCTGTATCCAGTGACGGCGGGTGCCGTTCAGCGACGGTTTTTCGGCGAGGCGGGTTACAATCACCTGTTCCTCACAAAGCTTGATTCGACAGGAGCACGTCTGATTTTTTCCACCTTCTATGGACTCGGAAGTTCGCCTTCAACGCCACAAGTAGATGAACAAGGAAACATCTGGATGACCGCGACATTGGATGATGCCGCGAGTGTTGTGTTAGCTCCGAATTCGCTGTCCCTCGGAAGGTCGGCAATAGCCCAATTTTCAGCCGATGGGTCGAAGGTCTTGTTTTCAGAATTACTTCCTAGCGGCGTGGCAGGAAAAGAACTGGCTCTGAATCCCGACGGGAGCATGACCATTGCCGGAAACGGTTTTGTGCTCCACCAGCCGCGTGCCGTGCCCTCCGGACTTTCGATTCTAGGCGTGGCGGATTCGGCCGGAAGCGAGGTAACGAAATCGATGGCACCGGGAGAGTACATCAGCATCTTCGGGACTGGGCTGGGACCTGTTGCAGGAGCAGCGATGGAAGTCGATAGCGATGGCCGGATTGCGAGGATATTGACGGGAACTCAGGTGCTCATCAACGGAATCGCTGCTCCATTGCTCTACGTGTCGAGTAACCAGATCAACGCGCTCGTTCCATACGGAGTTGACGTGGGCACGCAACTCAGCTTGAAAGTCGTGACTGCCGCGGACTCTTCACAGACCCTTCCTTTCGGCGTCGTCCGGGCACAGCCGAATATCTTCAGTGTGCGGAACGCAGATGGAAGCCCGAATTCGTTGTCCCGACCCGCTTCGATAGGATCGGCGATCACTGTGTTTGTGAGCGGAGCGGGCACTCTCGACAGCCAGCTTCCCGACGGCACCGTTGCGTCATCGCCTGCCCCCGCACCAGCCGTGTCCGTCGCGGCGATCATTGGTTGTTCAGTGGGTAAGCTTCCACAACGCGCTCTGGTCACCGCATTGTCGGCAGCCAGTGTTCCGGGCATCGAAGTCAACATGCTGCGCGCCGACTTTCAGGTTCCAGAAGGTATCCTGATCCGTCTTCTCTGCACAATTCAAATCCTGTTAGACGCTTCCGTGGTAACAGGGATTCCGATCGGGATTAGGTCTACGCCGACTATCCTCTACCTCCAGTCTCAATAGGTCGATTTCCCCGGGCAGTGCGCTGGGATGCGGTTTATGACGCGTCCTTGTGCGGGTCACGGTCCAGCGATACGCAACAGGACAACCCTCGTCGGAATCGAGGAAGACACACCAAGACGCCCGCGTTAGGATTGGTTCTGGGTTAGAAAAACTGGGTCAGCCTGATAACGACGATAAACGCAAACTCGCTTTGCGCTCCAAAACTCCTGAAGGGAAACGCCACGGAGCCTACGCCAAAATCTCCCACTGCTGACCTTCCCCTCTCGACGCTGAAGAGTGGCCAGCGTCCAACACCGCAATTCAAAAACGAATAAGGGCGCTAAAATAAAACAATGAAGCAACTATTTGTTTTTTGGCTTCTGGTCGCTGCCCCGGTTGGCGCGCAGAACATCGGCTATGGAATTCGAGGCGGCATTCCGCTTACTGATACCTTCAACTTTGTCAATCAATTCTCTGTGCAAACGGTGAAGACCAGCCGTTTCACTATTGGACCAACTTTTGAAGTTCGCCTTCCACTGGGACTTTCTGTGCAGGTGGACGCGCTGTATAAACGGCAGCAATCGAATCCCAGCACTACCACTGCCAGCACCTGGGAGATTCCATTGTTGGCCAAATATCGCTTTCCAGGATTGGTTGTCCGAACGTTTGTAGAAGGCGGTGTGTCGTTTCAAAGCATCGGCGATGTGGTCAAGTTTGCCACCAATCAAACCGCGGATAAGAGTCGACGTGGGTTTGTGTTGGGTGCCGGGGTGGAAGCAAAGCTGCTGAAAGTTCGCCTGTCGCCTGAGCTTCGACTTACTCGTTGGGGACAAAGCAAATTCCAGATCAATCCCATTACGTTGTTAAATTCTTCTACGCAAGCTGAAGTTCTGGTGGGCTTGACGTTCTAACATAGATACATTGAGAGTCGCAATCTTTGGCGGTACCTTTGACCCGATCCACACTGCTCATCTGGAAATAGCGCGCGAAGCTGCGGAACAATTCCATTTGAATCGCGTGTTGTTCATCCCAGCGGCCAACCCGCCGCATAAGACTCGTGGCCTGGGTGCAAGCTTTGAAGATCGCTTGCGCATGGTGGAACTGGCTTGTGCCATTGATCGCCGATTTGTACCTTCGCGCATGGAAGAAGGGTCTGAGAAAAGTTACTCCATTTTGACCATTGAAAGGGTACGAAGCGAAGTGGGTCCCACTTGTGAATTGTTCTTCCTGATCGGCGGCGACGCTTTTGCAGAGATTGAAACCTGGCACCGTTTCGAAGAAGTTCTGCACCTTGTCACATTCATTGTGGTGTCACGTCCTGGACATCCATATAAGGTTCCTGAAGGTGCCAAAGTAGAACCTTTGAACTCCATGTCGTTGCTGGTATCCAGCTCCGCAATTAGGGCAGAGTTGGCCCATGGTCACAGGCTCAGCGTGCTGCCCATGCCAGTGCTGGATTACATTCGCAGCAACAAGTTGTATAAGCGCTAGCAAGTGATGACAATGTGTCTGACTGCCTCAAGTTGCCAGCATGCGGTTAACGCAAGTCGCTGATTTTTTGACGTTGTTTGAAATATATTCATAAGTGAAGTCGGTATTAAACGAATCGGGCGAGGACCAAGCTAGTTTTCAGTTGACACTAGCCGATATGTTGTAATGTGAAGGTCGGAATCCGGGTTGGTTTACGAGAAGTGGTTGAGACAAATGGAGAGGTTGTGGATGCGCAGCGTTGAACTTTTTGCTGGAGCTGGAGGTCTCGCGATGGGAATGGCAAACGCTGGTTTTCATCATGCGGCAGTGATTGAGTGGGATGCGGACGCCTGCAACACTTTCCGTGAAAACCAACGTGGGTCCCTACATGCAATGCAGGAATGGCCATTACATCATGCTGATGTCAGGCACTTTGACTACGGTACTGTTGGTGGTGAAGTGGTAGTGGTGTCGGGGGGGCCTCCGTGCCAACCTTTTTCACTGGGTGGGAAGCATCGCGGCGATCAGGATATGAGGGACATGTTTCCGGAAGCGGTACGGGCAGTGCGCGAATTGCATCCCAAAGCATTCATCTTCGAAAACGTGAAAGGCCTCATGCGCGAGTCTTTTTCAAGTTACTTTGAATATATTTATTTGCAACTGACCAGCCCCAGTCTCCAAAGAAACAATTCCGAAGGATGGAAAGAACATCGAACAAGACTGGAAAAATACCGGACATCAAATCGTGGGCATTCTGAATACAACGTGGTCTACCGGCTGCTTAATGCTGCAGATTACGGAGTTCCTCAAAAAAGGGAGCGCGTATTTTTTGTAGGATTTCGAGCAGATCTAGGGGTTGAATGGAGCTTTCCGGAACCAAGTCATTCAGCTGATGAACTTTTCCGTTCGCAATGGGTTACTGGCGAATATTGGGATCAGCACGGGATCACAAAAAAGCATCGACCACAACCACCTGAGCGCTTTGAGATTCGAGTAGAAGCACTTAAGCGAGGAAACCTTTTTGATTGCGACCAGTTACCCTGGATGACGGTGCGGGATGCACTAAAGGATCTGCCCGATCCTGAAAACCGAAAGAAGAACGCAATCACAAACCACGAGTTCATTCCTGGTGCAAAGATTTACCCCGGTCATGTAGGCAGCCCTCTTGATGAACCAGCAAAGACACTGAAGGCGGGTGACCATGGCGTACCTGGGGGTGAGAATATGTTGGCCAGAGCTGACGGTTCCGTTCGGTACTTCACAGTTAGG
>JANMWO010000072.1:0-6771 GCA_031394025.1 Acidobacteriota bacterium | reverse complement strand
GCTTTAAAATGAGAAGGGAGCTGGAAGCTAAGCTTCCAACTCCCTTCTTCGCAAACAAAATCCGGTTAGGAACCTTGGTTAGCGGCTTGTGACATGGAGCTGCCGATCTTCGAGAAGATGGTGCTGATGTTGGTGGAAACGTTTGGCATGATGGCGCCTGCGGCGACGGCAACAAAGCCAGCCATCAATGCATATTCGATAAGGTCCTGACCTTTGGTGTCGTGTAGGATCTGGAGTTTCAAAAGTGTGTTCTTCAAGGTTTTCATTTTTTGTATTCTCTCCCATTTGCAGCGATATATTTTCGCCGCTGTAAGAAAGTTATCATCGAGAATCGTTCTCACAAATTGGCAAAAGCCCCTAGTTTGGACTACGAAACTCCTAAGAACTGACCCCAGTAGTATGAAGATTGCTTTAGTTTGGGTGCTATAAGGGCGTCACGAACCAGATATGGATGCTTGTGACATTGCACTACCAACTTTCGAGAAGATCGTGCTGATATTCACGGAAACTTCCGGCATGATGGCCCCGGCCGCAACAGCTACAAAACCAGCCATCAGTGCATATTCAATCAAATCCTGGCCTTTGGTGTTTCGCAGTAGCCCGTTATGGAAGCTACGGAAGAATGTTGTTAAGTGGGTCATAGGGGTTTCCTTGTTCGCTAAAAATTGCCTGCAACTAGAACTTACCATCTCCTAGGACTACGGGAAATACTCATATCCACTTAGTTTGTGAGAAGAAATATGGCCCTTCGTACTAGAGTGCACCCGAGGTTTGTTCAAAAATACGAAGTGCAAGGGTCGCTTAAAATGCAAAATGAAAGGTTGAGCTGGATAGCTCTTCCTTCCCTTAACAGGCCCTATACTGTCCCTTAGATTGCCAAAAGTATTCTACGCTGTCCCTTAACTTACGATCCTGATGTTGCTGCTCGGGACATGGAACTGCCCACCTTTGAAAAGATGGTGCTAATATTTGTGGAAACGTTGGGCATGATGCTTCCCGCAGCTACCGCTACGAAACCCGCCATTAGCGCATATTCAATCAGGTCTTGGCCCCCTCTTGTCCCGAAGTATAATTCCATTTCTGAAATAAATTCACGGCCATTATTCGATAGTAATTTCCTCTAATCAATGTTTCTCCCCATTTGAAATTAACATTTTTCCGATTTTCAGCCTATGCGAACAAAGCCTGAGTGCGGGTACACGTTTGAAACTCAAATGGGACTGGCGTACTACGAAAGCTCATTGCCGCAGCAACTTGTCCAATTCATCGGCGATCTGTGGCAATCGATCTGGATTCCTTAAAAGATTTCGGATCCCCAATTCCTTGAACTTTTCGTAGAACAGGTCCACAGCCGTATACGCCGCCGCGTAGGACAACTGGGCATGCTCTGTGCTCATTCTGGACCACGTTTGGCTCATTCGATTCAGCTTGGGGAGCGTATTGGCACGGGCAGCCTCATGCACGTGGAGTTTGGCCGTAGGGGACAACGGAAGGCCGGATAGCTTTTGAGCCAGTCCTTCGTGCAGCCAGGCTGGCCATGGACCGATGTTGGCCAGGCAGGCGTGGACAATTTCGTGGGAAAAGGTGCGACGGGTATCTTCGCCAATTCCTCCCGGTTCCAGCAATGCCACTCGGATACGGCCATCAAACTGTCCTACCGCCCACTCTGCGGCATCGGAGGTCTTCTTGTAGTCCACCAAATTTTGAGCGATCGCCGTAAGCCGCTCGCTGGTATTGCAGCCCAGCTCATCGGAAATTCGAACGTACTCGCGGTCGATTAATTCCAGCAATGCATGAGCATCGGTTTCCGACATCACCCCAGGCAGGTAACGGAGCTGGGCCTTGGTTCCAATCAGCGTTTTCATCGTTCGGGCGATCCCAAACTCGCGGATCACTTTCTTGTAGAGCGCTTCCAGAGCGGGATCTTTTTCCAAATCCAGAGAGTCTTTTAGATAGGCGACGGCACTTGTCAGATCATCTGCGCGGTAGGCGGCAAGCCCTGTAAGAGCAAGCAATTTGGGGTCTAAGGGAGTCTTTTTAAACTCTTCTTTCTTTAACTCTGCTTCAAGCAATTCAAACGCTTGCTGTGGCTGGTTCACGCTGAGCAACTGAATTGCCTTGTTCACGTTAGCGGATGCGTTGACTGGTGCGTCTACGGGCGGCGGACCCAGTCGGGCAGCACCAGCGCCAATGTTAGGAGCAGCTCGACGTTCATTTTCCAACCGATCAGCCCCGGCGATGGCCGCCGCTGGCAAAAATCCGAACCAATTCTTACCCTGGTGCCGAATGTTGACAAAGTAGCAACCCTGAATGCCGGAACGGATTTCAACCGAGGCACCGGCGGGCAGTACGTCAATGACGGCGTCGCCCGGTTCACATCCCTTCTTCAACTCAGTGTTTTCCAGTTTGACCGTTTGTGTCCAAGCAAAGCTAGCGCCCAGCAGCGCAACAGACACAATGGTTCCGAAACGGGTCCCCATACCTATGATGCTAAGCCAGAACAGGGTGGTAATGCTGTAAGATGTTCCCCTTATTCGGATTCTAAGGCAACTTGTATTTCATTTTCATGGCTTTGACATTGGCGCTTGCCGGTGCCTGATACTTTCCTGGGATGGCCGCGCTTTGCTGGCTGAAGCGGTAGGCATCGGCAATTTTCACTTTGTCCGCCTTGGGCTCACCCATTTTGAAGTTGGCCAATCCAAGATAAAAAAGTGTCTCTGCCTTCATTTCATTATTTGTCTGAACATTGGGAAGGGCTTGACGAAGTAGCTTATCCGTTTCCTGCCATTTGCTATCCGTTGCCGCCACCAGACCCATCATCCAATAGCCGATCCCACTTTTCAGATTGACGTTCTTTTGCCAATCCGCGTCGGACACCCCGGCTGGTTTCACCTTTGTAGGAAGCACTTCCACCAGCTTCTGGGCGTACTGTACGGCCTTCACTTTATCTTTCATGCCGTCGAAATATTGCGACGCCGCAAAAAGCAAAATGTCGTCGTTGGTCTGGTCTGTACTCAGAATCTTTTCGCCCATGGCCAGCGCCCCGGCATTGTCCCCTGTTTGTTGCAGTGCCATGAACAGAAGAGGTTTGGTTTCCTTTATATATTGCGAAGTAGGACTGCGCGATTCCAGCGCTTTGAAGAGTTGTAGCCGCACTTTGGGATCAGTAGATTGCAGTCCAGTGGCGTATAGCGAGTACTCCGTGTAAATATCCACTTGCTTGGAATAATCGACAAGGCGTTTCCATTCTTCAACTTCTTCCTCACCTTTGGGCTGCGGCGAAGCCACCACTTTCCTTGCGATATCGGAGGTGTTGGCAGCCCACTTCAGAACCAAGCCAGCATCTTTTTTACCTTCGGCAGCTTTCAGATTTCCTTGCGACGTTTCCACATCCATCGGATCTATGGCCAAAAGTTTTTCGCCAGCACCCAATGCTTTATCGAATTCATTCGCTTTCAGGTAAGCGCCTTGTAGTTGCTGCAAAGCCCATGCTGCTGATTCGTGCTTGCCATGCTTTTCCACAAAGCCTTCCAGCATAGCTGTGCGTCGGGGACTCCCTTCCGCTTCCTGGCCAATCATCTGGAGCAGCGCCCCTTCCGGTGTTTCAGCGTTCACGGTGAGCTTGTGGCGCTGGGCTGTCAGCGGGAATGCTGAAAGGGTCAATAATAAAAGAGCAATGGCACGCATGGTCTTTCTCCTCTGGATAGCTATCCAAAGGATTATACAACTGCCTTGGCCTACTTGATTTGCCCTACTTGATTTGATAGGCCATTAAATTATCTTGATCTCGGACATACAGCACACCGTTGGATAGCACTGGCTGGGTCCAAAGTGGGTAATCGCCAATTTTGATTTCGAAGCGAGACAGTTCGGTATAAGCTTTCGGATTCACTTCAGCCAGCCCGATAATGCCCTTTTCACTTTGCATGAAAAGCAACCCATCGGCGAACAGGACCATGCCTTTTCCAACAGCCCGTTCTTTCCAAGCCACCTCACCGGTAGACCATTTCATGGCGATCCAAGCAGCATTCCCGGTAGCGCCGTACAGATAGTCGCCCACCAAAACCGACGTGTTGTAGTGATTCATCATGTCGTTGTTGAAGTACACTTCCTGCATCTTTTCATCTTTCGACCCAGGCAGTTTAATCAACGCGCATCCGGTGCCATAGGCTGAGGAAACAAAAACATACCCGTTGGAATAGATCGGCGTTGCGATATTTGCCGTGCGATTGGATACCTTGGTGTAGCGCCAAAGCAGCTCACCAGTGGACATTTCCAGTCCCATGGCCGCTTCGCCGGAAAGCACGGCCAGCTTGCGCGATCCACCGTAATCAAAGGCGATGGCTGAACTATATCCCGCCCGGTCACTTTGCGATTTCCAGATTACATCGCCATTGCGCTTGTTCAAAGCAACCACACTGGCTCCTTTGCCACCCGGTACTACAATCAGCTTTTCCCCATCAATCAGTGGCGATTCACTAATGCCCCAATGCGGATTGCTTCCACCAAACTTTTCCAGAATGTTGTAGCCCCAAACTTTCTTGCCTGTATCCAGATTCAAACAAACCAGGGTTCCATCGGCGGCCAGGCTGTACAACTTATCGCCATCAATGGTGGGCGTGCCGCGTGGCCCATGCCCTCGTGATTCTCTAAAGGAACCTCCAGCCTCGGCTTCCCACAATTTCTTGCCGTCCTTAACATCAAAGGCCAACACCCGTTCCTGATCCCCAAATTGTCCAACCGTATACAGCTTGCCTTTCACAACTGCAAACGACGCGTACCCTTCACCCAGTCCCTTCACCATCCACAACTTTTTGGGACCACTTTCCGGCCACTTGCGCAGCAATCCTTTTTCGGCAGATTTTCCATCGCGATTTACACCTCGCCACTGCGGCCAATCGTCGGCCATCGCCAATAAGGGAAGAATCAGGATGAGTGTAAGAAATTTCATAGACAGCCTTAATTATTTTTTGGCGATGCTCTTTAGCATGGATTGGAAAAGCGCTTCATTTGCCGCTACTGTTTTGGCCGGTGCGGTGAATTTGAAAAATACCGGACCATCCGGCGCATCCACAATGGCCGCTACCATTCGATACCCCGGCTTGGGAGTTTTTTCCGGCGACATGGGAGTAGGAGAAAACAGATAGGTCCCGGCCAGTTCAATGGTGGTTACACTCAATCCATTCATCTTTTGGGTTGCCCTTTTGGCGGGAGTTTTCACATCTTGAAACTGTCCAATCCAGCGCTGAATGTTTGCTTCCACGCTGCCACCTTGTCCAGGTCCAAAAAAGAAAATAGCCATTTCACCGGCTTCTGCATCACCGGCAGCAGCCGGGACAGAATAGGTTCCTGCGCGCATGGGACGGTCTGGCAGCGCCTTCCAAGTCCCCGGTGCTTTCCATTGAACGCCACCAGCTTCCGTTCCCGCAATCAGGCAGGAACACGTGAAAATACAACTCAAAAGAACGTTACGCATTTTTCAATTCCATCATCTCACGGCTACAATTGAAATCTCGTTGAGTCTGGGCCAATTGCCGTTGACATCCTGTTTTCTGTCCGTCGAAGTCATCGGTTCCACAGTAGTGCGGGTGGGTGGAATGGTTCCGAAGTACTTGGCGTAGACTCCATTCATTTTGGCAAATTCTTCCAACTTATCGAGGTAAACATTTGACGCTACCACGTGCGAAAAATCGATACTTGCCTCTTCCAATCCGTCCAACAAATTTCGGAAGGTTTGTTTCACCTGATTTTCAATATTCTCTGCCCACACACCACCGTTGGGACCAGGAACATTTCCTGATCTGGCGGAACAGTAAAGCGTCTCACCGGCCCAGACGCAGGGACTGGAATTCGTGGTGGGCGTCATGTTGCGGGGCTTCACTACACGGCGGACACGCAGGTCCGTTACGGCCACTCCGGTCAATTCCACATGAGTACCTTTCGGCAAATGAGCAACCGTGACGGTAGCCCTGGCCGGGGCGTTTCCTTTGGTGAAGTGTTTGCTGTAGGCGGCGTTCATGTCGGCATGGGGAATGGATGGATCAAGGTAAACATTGACGAAGGCCAAGTGTTCCAGTCCCAGACCTGCTGCTTTTAAGTTCTTGCTCAACTGCGCCATGGCATCGGCTACGTCATTGGAATAGACGCCATTGATAAAGAATCGTTCGTTGCTTGACACACCAGATGCAGTAACTTTCTTCTTCGCCAAATCTCGAACAGCTACAGCGTTGATTTCCACTGGTGTCTCTGTGGGCATCCGATGCACTCCTAACACGGCCCTGGCCGGGGCATCTTTCGGAAAGTATTCGCCCCACACTTTTTCAAACGCTTCAAAGTTTTTGGAATCCGCTAAGTACACCTGTGAGTAGACGACGTTGCGCATAGTCAGCCCGCCTGCTTCGACAATCGACTTCACATTGTCCAGGCATTGTCGCGTCTGCGCGGTGAAATCAGTAGGCATTTTTCCATCTGGAGTTCTGGCTCCTTGTCCGGAAACATAAAGGTACGCACCGGCATTAATTCCAGGTGAGTAAGGGCCAATGGGTTTTGGCCCATTCGATGGAGCAATAGACTTCAGATCAGCCGCAAAAGCTATCGGCAGTAAGAGTAGTAACGGGATAATTTGGCGCATAAGGTTGTGCTGGGATATGATAACGCAAGAAGGCATGATTGCATCCAAATGGTTGCTGCGTTCGGCTGCAAGAGACAATAAACAGTGATTGAAACCATCATTTTTGACATGGGCAAGGTGCTCATCCCATTCGATTTTTC
>JANMWO010000019.1:0-10091 GCA_031394025.1 Acidobacteriota bacterium | reverse complement strand
CGCCGACGCTTCTTTCAATCCACTGCTGCAGGCCTGGGCACCATCGCCCTGGCTAACCTGTTGGAAGCCGAAGGTCGCACGCCCATCGCGAATCCATTGGCACCGAAAAAGCCACATTTTCCGGCCAAAGCCAAGCGCGTCGTGTTCCTGTTTATGGAAGGTGCGCCCAGCCAGATGGACTTGTTTGATCCGAAGCCTGAATTGCAAAAGTGGCACGGTAAACCATTGCCACCTTCCATGACCAAGGATCTGAAGCTGGCGTTCATTAAGCCCACCGCCAGCGTGTTGGGCAGCCCGTTTCAGTTTTCTCCGCAAGGCAAATGCGGCATGGAACTTTCAGAATTACTTCCCCACATTGGCAGCACTGCCGATGACCTTTGCCTGATCCGATCCATGCACAGCGAAGCGTTCAACCATCATCCTGGCCAACTGTTTTTGTTCAGCGGCCACATGATCGGCGGACGTCCTTCCATGGGCGCTTGGGTCAATTATGGCTTGGGAAGTGAATCGCAAAATCTGCCCGGCTTTGTGGTGCTGGCATCGGGGGCAGGCACCAGCGCTGGTTCCGATAACTACACCAACGGCTTTCTACCATCCACTTACGCAGGTACTGTTTTTCGAAATTCGGGTGATCCGATTTTGTATCTATCCAATCCCGATGGCGTCAGCAACAATTCGCAGCGTGCCCGCCTTGATCTGATTCGTGATGTGAATCAGGAACGCTACGTGTCTACTGGCGATCAGGAAATTGCTTCACGCATGCACTCGTATGAACTTGCATATCGCATGCAGATGAACGCGCCGGAACTGTTGGACTTTTCCAAAGAGAAGCCGGAGACCATTGAATCCTACGGCATCAATCGAAAGGAGTCGAAACAGTTCGGAACCAACTGTCTGCTGGCTCGGCGATTGCTGGAACGTGGGGTGCGCTTTGTGTTGTTGACGCAAGGAAGTTGGGATCATCATTCGGCCATCAACAAGGGCATCCGCACGGCCACCAGCATTTGTGACCAACCCACTGCGGCGTTGATTAAAGACCTGAAGCAGCGGGGCATGTTGGAAGATACGTTACTGGTGTGGGGCGGGGAATTCGGGCGCACGCCTATGTCTGAAATCCGCAGACCGGAAGAAGCCGATAACGCCGGTCGCGACCATCATCCCGATGGCTACAGCATCTTCATGACCGGTGCCGGTGTGAAGGGTGGGCAGGTGATTGGCAAGACCGATCCGCTAGGCTTGAGCATCCTGGAAGATAAAGTATCGGTGTACGATTTGCAGGCGACCATGCTGCATTTATTAGGCATGGATCATACAAGGCTTACGTATCGTCACATGGGCCGCGATTTCCGGTTGACTGATGTTCATGGCGAACTGGTGAAGAAGATTCTTTCTTAGTGTTTTAGCGGGTTGAAGTCTACCTAAAACACGTTGCCGATTTTATGAAAACCCAGTCTCCGCAACTTAGTGGACCTCCGATTCGTATTGAATTTCGTCCAGAGCTTACAACTTGGCGTGGCAAACTTCTTAGCAAGGAAGATCGAGGCCAACCTATCCACGCCACTTCTTTCCTGCCCCAACGGCTGATTGTCTTTGAAAGCGAACTCCTCAAAGACTGGTCCGAACTTAGTCGGATTCTTGTTCATGAGCTGTTCCACTTCGCCTGGGTCCGGCTGGGGAATCCACTGCGTTTTTCCTATGAAGAGCTGCTTCAAAGCGAATGGAAAGGTCGGGCACGAGGGGAACTGGGCTGGTCTGCCGAATGGCGCAAAGCAAAATTGAGCCATTTGGATGTTGAAACCCGTTCCAGAAAATGGCGCGCTTACGTTGTGGAAAGCTTTTGCGACACTGCCGCGTTTTTGTATTCTGATTGTCGCCAGCATCCTGAATTTACTCTGCGCAACCGTTGGAGCAATCGGCGCATCCAATGGATGGCGGGAATATTTCGCGACAGGCCGGTATTCATATAATGAAGTAGGAGGCTCTTCCCCAGTTGTTTCGACGAACTCACATTTTGGTCGTAAGTCTGGTTCTGACTTTGCTTGCCGGTTGCTACAACGGTGAGGAGTCTAGAAGCTCTGCTTTGAAACCATTGGAGAAGCGCAACAAGGCGCCTGACTTCGCTTTGAAGGATTCCACAGGAAACCCTCTGAAGCTGAGCGACCTGAAGGGCAAAGTGGTCATGCTGAACTTTTGGGCCACTTGGTGCGGACCCTGCCGTACGGAAATCCCATGGCTCATTGAGTTCGAACAGAAGTATCGGGATCGTGGCTTCGCCGTCGTTGGTGTGGCAATGGATGACGAGGGTTGGGAAGTGGTGAAGCCCTACATGGTCAGAACTAAAATTAACTACCGCATGATTCTTGGTGAAGGATTAATTTCGCAACACTACGGCGGGATTGATTCAATACCGCAAACGTTTATCATTGACCGGGAAGGCCGGATTGGCGCCGTGCATGAAGGGCTGCCACGGAAAAAGGAATATCTGGATGAAATTGATCAACTACTGGGCGCTGCAAGCACTGCTTACCTGCGGGATGGCGGCTTATTGCATGGCCCAAACCAAACCCGCGCCAACTAAGCCGCTGAAGCAAGCTGCCGATTTCACGCTGACCGATGCCACTGGAAAAGTGGTCAAGCTCAGCGCCTATAAAGGCAAAGTTGTATTGCTGAATTTCTGGGCCACCTGGTGCGGACCATGCAAAATTGAAATTCCCTGGTTCATTGAGTTTGATCAGAAATACAAGTCGCAAGGGTTCGCCGTTTTGGGCATCGCCATGGATGACGAAGGTTGGGATGCGGTGCGTCCTCATCTTGCCAAGAACAAAATTCCATACTCCATCATGATTGGTAACGAAGCGCTGGCCGATAAATATGGCGGCGTGGAATCCATGCCAACCACCTTCATCATTGATCGGGAAGGTCGCATTGTTACAATGCACGTCGGATTGGTTTCAAAAAAGGATTACTCGGATGATATTGAAAAACTTTTGGCCAAACCAGGCAGCCCTGTTAAGCGCTCTGCTGTTGGCCAGCCCTCTGCTATCGGCACAAAGTAGTTCCGTGATAGCAGTGCAATCACCAGCGAATACTTCACTCAAAAAAGGCGAAGTGGCTGAAGTGAAGTTGCGTCTGGAAGTAAAGCCCGGGTACCACGTGAACTCGAATCAGCCTGCCGATGAATATTTGATCCCGTTGAAACTGTCTTTCGACACCACGCCGCTGGAATCCGTTTCCGTACACTTCCCTAAGCCGAAGATGGAAAAATATCAGTTCTCAGACAAGCCTCTGTCTGTCTATTCCGGGTCGTTTGAAATTGTAGCAAAAGTGAAATCCAAGCCCGACGCCCGCAGTGGAATGAACTTCGCTAACGCCAAATTGCGCTATCAGGCCTGTACTGAAAACGCTTGCCTGCCGCCCAAGACCATTGATGTTCGCATCCCCTTCGAACTGTTTTGAAGCGGACATTACTGATTCGACCAGGAGCCATTGGCGACGCTGTTGTTTCATTGCCTGCGCTGGAATTTCTGCGAAGTGAATATACAGAAGTTTGGGCTCCTACCGTAAATTTGCCCCTGTTTCAATTTGCAGATAAAGTGCGCTCTATCGCATCCACAGGCCTGGATCGCATCGGCATTTTCAATGAACCGATCCCCGATGTGTTGCGCCAGTTCCACCGCATTGTTTCCTGGTATGGCACAAATCGCGAGGAGTTCCGCACGGCGCTGCAAGCCTTGCCTGTGGAATTTCATCCTGCCTTGCCGCCCGAAGATTGCCCCATGCACGCCGTCGATTTTTACCTGAATCAGGTAGGCGCACCACTCGGTGCTGTGCCGCAAATTGCAATCACTGCAGGCAAGCGTAACTTCGTCGCGATTCACCCTTTCTCTGGCAGTCCCAAAAAGAACTGGCCGCTTACTATGTTCCAACAGGTTGCTGCGCAACTCCCGATGCCAGTGGAATGGGCTGCCTTGCCCGATGGCACGCATCGTTTTGAAAGCTTGGCTGACGTGGCAATTTGGCTAGCTTCGTCGCGTGCCTACTTAGGGAACGATAGCGGCATCAGCCATTTGGCCGCTGCCGTGGGAACGCCAGTGGTGGCACTGTTCGGCCCAACCAACCCGCAAGTATGGGCTCCTCGCGGTGCCTTCGTGAAAATCCTGCAAATGGAATCAGCCACACGTGACGAAGTCGCCACCGCACTCGTTGTAGGATAGGCTTCCCAGCCTGTCCGCTCGGGGATCCGACACGCTCTTGTGTTAGACTCCATTACTGATGAAACGGATATCCATTCTTTGCCTGTTGGCAGCCGCTATGCTGCCCGCTGCCCCGAAACTAAACAAGGTCCACACCATTGCCGGTACCGGTCAGAAAGGATTCAGCGACACTCTGATCGACAATCCTTTTGGCGTAATCGTTGGTCCTGATGGCAACGTTTATTTTTGTGAGTATGGCAACCACACCATCCGCAAGTTGAACATGAAAACAGGGAAGAGCATTGTGATTGCAGGTACTGGCAAAAAAGGATATTCAGGTGATGGTGGTCCAGCTATGGCTGCTACGTTTAGTGATCCTCACGAGATCAGTTTTGACAAAGCGGGCAACTTGTTTGTCGCCGATATGACCAACCATGCCATCCGGAAAATTGACGGCAAGACGGGCGTTGTCTCCACACTGGCAGGCAACGGCGAGCCTGGATTTTCAGGCGATGGCGGACCGGCAGCAAAGTCGCAGTTGCGGCAGCCGCATAGTGTCCACGTGGACCCGCAAGGCAACGTTGTAATCTGCGACGTCGGCAATAATCGCATCCGCAAGGTGAATGCTATGACCGGCATCATCGACACGATGGCGGGCAATGGTGAGAAAAAACCTACGCCCGACGGCGCGCCCATCAAAGGTACTCCCTTAAATGGCCCACGTGCAATTGATTTCGATCCCCAAGGAAATTTGTATGTTGCACTTCGCGAAGGCAATCAAATTTACCGTATGGATATGAAGAAAGGCACCATTCATCACTTGGCTGGCACTGGTGAAAAGGGCTACACCGGGGATAAAGGGCCCGCCAAACAAGCCAAGTTGAATGGACCCAAAGGCGTTGCCTGGTCACCCGACGGTAGCATTTTTATTTCCGACACGGAAAGCCATGTGATCCGTCGCATCGATCTAAAAAGCGGCGTCATTACGACAGTGCTGGGTACGGGTGAAAAAGGCGATGGACCGGAAACAAGTCCACTTCAGTGTAAATTGTCCCGTCCACACGGGGTGTTTGTGGATAAGAAAGGAAAGCTATATGTGGGGGACAGCGAAGCACATCGCGTCCGACTTGTAGAGTAACTATTGTAAGTGGACAGAGCTTACAATCAACCCCAGTATCCGTTGATCGTTTGCAGGAGTGATTGTTCTATCAATCGAAATGCCAATGGTTAATTGCGCATCGCGAAACACCGGCAACTCTGCTGCCAATTCTCCGCTGCCCGGTCCAGTAAGTTGCTTTTGACCAATCTGTTTTCCGTCGGCAAATACTTCAATCAATCGGCCAGGCAATGCATCGGGTAATGCATATTTGATGATCACCTGCCGATGTTTCGCATCACGCTTCAACAGCACCACTCCTTTGCCTGACATCCAACGCCACTGGCCACCTTCAATCGCATAGAAGCCACTGGCAATTTGGGAATCAGATTCAACTGAGCCCATTTTGATGAACGATTGCGACGCCTTTCTTTCCACAATCACTTCTGCCGTAACCACGTCCACAGGCTTATTAAAGACAAAGCCGAACGCTTCCATTCCCATGGAAACGGTGGAGTAGGCCGAATTCGCATCCAGCCCGATGAGTTGAAAAGGTAAGGACAACTTCACCGGCCAATCCCGCATGGGGACGCGCATACCGCCGCCTGTATTAAATGGTGATGGGAAGCCCAGTTTTGCGGAAACCACCACATCGCCAGGCTGCACAGCTTGACCTTCCAACATCGGCAAAGCGCCATTGGATTCCAGGTAGAATCGCAACCAATCCCCGTTGACCCAAACCCGCTTGGTCTTCGCTTGTTCCGACATACTCAGCGCGATTTGACGGTAGGCATCCCACTGCTGATAGTTTGAAATTGCCAGCGCCAAGCCGACCGCCAAATTCCCTACAATGGCAACGTTGCTGAGTAAAGCCGGCAAGGGGATTCGACTCAGCAAAATGGTCAGTGGTGCCGCTAAAGGCAATAAGTATCGCGCCGATCCGGCGAAGAACAGCATCAATGATGCGGTGAAATAAAGTAGAACCCATCCTGCCAAAAATCGCTCTTCCGCTGCTGGTCTTCGCACTTTCCACATGCAGAACGCGAGCAATGCAATCCCCACAAGAAACGGGAAAACGATTCGAGACAAAGTGAATCCCAAAGTGAAGGAGGAAACACTGGCACCAAGATGAATGGTTAGGGCCGCAGCGTTCAGAAGTTTGTTGTGCAGGGACTGTAACGCATACTTTTCAAAGTTACCGGCCAGGGCTGCCAATGGAACTGTTTGTGTGGTGAGCCGCTCAAACAATTGCCACACTGCGATTACAAGTGGTGCAGTGAAAGTGGCAATCCAGGCGGGCTTCCAACGATTGCCAAAGCACCACAGGTAGAATGCACAAACTGGCAACAACAACGCTGTTTGATATGCAGTCATTGCGGCAAAGGTCATGGTGACAACACAAGCTGCCAGCAATCGCCTGGACTTAACTTCTGCGCTTGCGACGAACAGTACAATGGACGCCATCCACCATCCCAGTAAAGGAAGATCAGCCTCAAATGAAGTGCCATTGACCACGAATGCCGGGGTCGCAATAAATAGCAATGTGGCGGTCAACGGGCGTGAACTCCAACGACGCGCCAAAAAAAAGCAGGCAAGCGCAGCCATCAAAGAAAAGGGAAGATATGCCAGATGGAACGCAAGCTCGTTGACATCGCCAAAAATCCACAGCAGCAGACCTAAATACCAAACATTGAAAGGTGGATGTGTATGACCCTGCATGGAAACGATTTTGCCGTTGAATGCAAAATCAACATGTTTAGGATGCATTGGCTCAATCAAGGCGTGATTCGCACCTATCAGGTAATAGACATCATCACCCTGAATCGCCTGATTGACGAACGGCAGCCGTAGCAGCAGGACAGCCAGAATCACGAAAATAATTCGAACACCCAATCCGCTATTTTACTGCGTGAGAAGAATCGGCGTGAGGAAAACGCATTGGATCATTGGATCTGGGTTGATACCTTAAAATGATTAAAAGTTAAGGGTTTAGTGTTCCATTCTTATGGTATTCTAACGATATCGTTTTCAAGGCTCTAACTGTTGGCAGATTGAATTACATGGAATGGAGGAGTAGCTGTTAATGTCCCCCGCCGCTTCACGCTCGTCTACCATCAACTGGGTTTTAGAGAACGGCCCCAAGGAACTGGAACGCTTATTCCGAGCGATCATTTACCACCCTTCTGCACCGATTTTAATTGCCGATGACGACGGTAATTATCAGGACGCAAGCGTTGGCGCTGGCAAGTTATTAGGACTCCCTAGAGACAAGATCATTGGGCACAAGATTGACGATTTTGCCCCGCCCAACTTCAAGCCAAAAGTATCCCAACTTTGGCGAGCATTTCTGGAACAAGGCGAGCAGCAAGGCACACTTGCGCTGGTAGGTTCCAACGGAACTTTGCGTGAGGTTGAGTACATTGCCAAGGAAAATGTGTTGCCTGTGCGCCACGTCCTGGTTATGCGGGACAAGGCGGCAACTGCGAACCTGATTCCATCGTGGGTGCAGGATTACGCGTTGTACCTTCTAGATGACGAAGAAAATGTTTGTACCTGGTATGCAGGTGCAGCGCGCATTTACGACTATCAGGCCCATCAAATTATTGGCCGACACGTATCCGTTCTTTATCCCGGCGATTCTTTGCGGATCAAGCTGCAAGAGGAATTCCAGCGGGCGGCTGCCGAGGGTCATTCCGGGAATGAAGGCTGGCACGCCAAAAAAGATGGATCCCGATTCTGGGCCAATGCCGTAACAATGGCGCTGAAGAATGAACACGGAGAATTGCAAGGCTTTGCCAGGGTGATTCGCGATTTTAGTGATCGTCATGAACGGGATGAAAAATTGCTTCGCAAGCGCGGGCGTGTGCGGCCAATCCCTATGGAATCGACCATTGCTGGTGTGGTTTCCGGTGAGTTTGACCGCGTGCCAGAAGTGAATGATGCGTTTCTAGAAATAGTCGGTTACAGCCGTGAAGACTTGTTGGCTGGAAAGATTCGTTGGCCTGAACTCACACCGCCAGAATACGCTCCACTGGATGAGTTGGCACACGAAGAAGGCTTGCGTTTTGGCGCTTGCACTCCTTTTGAAAAAGAGTTGATTCGAAAAGATGGAACTCGAGTTCCAGTGCTGATTGCCACCGCAGTCTTGCAGCTTTCCCCTTTCAAGTGGATTTCCTTTGTGCAGGACTTGCGAGAACGGGACAGGAGCGAAAGTGTTGATGAAGAGGCTGCCGAACCAAATGAATCCTTCGTAGAGATTGTGGGCAGCAGCTCTGCCTTGCGCCGTGTTCAACAGCAGATTGAAGTGGTTGCCCCTACCGATGCAACTGTTTTGATTCTTGGCGAAACAGGCACTGGTAAGGAGTTGGTGGCCCGTGCCATCCATCGCATGAGCCCCCGCCGCAATCTCCCTTTCATCACATTGAACTGTGCCGCTATACCCACTGGACTTTTGGAAAGTGAATTGTTTGGTTACGAACGCGGGGCGTTCACTGGTGCGTTGCAGCAAAAAATAGGCCGCTTTGAAATGGCTCATCGTGGGACATTGTTTTTGGATGAGGTGGGCGATATTCCGCTGGACCTGCAACCCAAATTGCTGCGCGCCTTACAAGAGAAATCGTTTGAACGGTTAGGTGGAACTAAAACCATTCCAATTGATGTTCGGCTAGTGGCGGCAACGAACCGCAACCTTACCCAGATGATGGGCGATAAACTATTCCGTAGCGATCTTTACTACAGGCTGAAAGTTTTTCCCATCACCACTCCACCCTTGCGCGATCGGCCTGAAGACATACCGGAACTTGCCCGGCATTTCACGAAAAAGTATTCGGCAAAGATGGACAGGCAGATTGAAAAAATTCCGTCAGACACAATGCAGGCCTTGGTGAAATGGCGTTGGCCCGGCAATGTACGGGAGCTGGAAAACTTTATGGAACGGGCGGTGATCCTTTCCAAAGGACCAAGCTTGCGCGCACCGATCGATGAAATCAGGGAAGATGTTCCGGATGCTGGAAGCAGCGACACACTGGAACAAGTGGAACGGGAACACATCCTAAAAGTGCTTAAAGAGAGCGCTGGGGTGGTCACCACAGCAGCCGCTCGATTGGGGCTTCATCGTACAACCTTAAACGCCATGATGCGTAAGCTGGGCATTACTCGTAACGATTTTTGATGTCGCTTACTTTGACGCTTGCAGCATCTTTTCAATTCGCTGTTCCAATTCTGATTCAGCCAGCCGACCCGGATGGTACAACTGCACAGTGCCCTTCTTATCAATCAGCACGAAGGTGGGCGTGGTGCTCACCCCGTAACGAACCATGATTGCCTCGCTGGTCACCACCGGAACATCAACCAGACCTGTGTATATTCTTCTGAATGCGAATTTTGAGCGGCAGCCAACTGCTGCGTTCCAATTCTGCTTTCAATTCACCGACTTTGCGAAAGTCCTCAGCGTAAGCGGCGGCACCAGCCAAATCACCGGCAGTGATCTTGCCCCGCACGTCCTGCAGGACTGGCGCGGCCATCATCGTTATGGCCATGAAAGTTAGGAAAAAGACTTTCAATTGATCCTCTAAGAATTCATTTTTGCCAGTTCAGCCAATGACAATCTGCCAGTATAAATGGCCATACCTAACGCCGCATGAATGTTCATCGCTTGTAAGGCTCGCACATCTTCCAGCGTGGTAATGCCACCGGCTGCGGTGATCTCGTGCGTCGTCGCCGTCCGCAATCGGCCAAACCAACCAAGGTCAGTTCCTTGCATCATGCCTTCTTTATCGACGTAGGTGCATAGAAAGCCACCG
>JANMWO010000322.1:0-4124 GCA_031394025.1 Acidobacteriota bacterium | reverse complement strand
ACTTTTGAATGATCGTTGCGGCCAACCCAGACGGTGAAGCGGTATCGATCCGTACGCATGGAATAACCCATCACTTTCTGCCCGCGGGGATACTGGCTAAATGCTGCGCTCTTCCACTTCCGGTTAGGATCGTCCAGCAATGGTTTCATGCTCAGACCTTCCAGATGGGTCGGCAGCGGTAGTCCCGCTATATCGGCAAGCGTGGGATACACGTCGACAAACTCCACCAGGGCATCGCTGACTTTGCCTGCGGACTTCATGCCCGGCACCGATAAAAGCAGCGGGGCATTGGCGTCGTTTTCCATATTCGTGTGCTTGGCCCACTCGCCATGCTCGCCCAGTTTCCAACCGTGGTCACCCCATAGGACGATCACAGTGTTCTTACGAAGACCCGTTCTATCCAGTTCATCCAGCACCCTGCCAACCTGGGCGTCAGTGTAGCTGGCCGCCGCGTAATAACCGTGCTTTAGCTTTCTGGCGATATCATCGGGGAACGGACCTTCCTCTGGAATGCCGCGATAAGTGCGCACCTCATTGCTGTTCGTGAGCGCGTATTCAGGAGCATCTTCCGGATGATACGGGTTAGGTGCCAGCTTGATTTTTGAAGGATCGTATAGATCCCAATATTTCTTCGGAGCGACGAAAGGAAGGTGTGGTTTGGCGAATCCGACGGCCAGGAAAAACGGCTCCGGCTTCTTACTTAGGGTGCCAAGAGTCCGCACAGCCAGATCTGCCACCATGCCATCTTTAAAGAAATTGTCCTTCACATCCGCTGCTTCGTACGGCATTCCTTTCGATTTCTTTCCGTCGACGCGCGGCTTATCTTCGTCCACAACCGGCTCAGTTTTTTCCGTTGCATAATTCGGTGCCTTGGGAGTTTGCCAGGCCACTGACCACGAGCGAGGATCGTCAAAGCCAGGATGGAAAATCTTGCCCATGCCCTGGACAAAGTAACCGTTCTGCTTAAAGTGTTGCGGTAACGTCACAACATCCGGCAGCGCGTCACGGAAGTGAGTTACCAGGTCCCACACTTTGGTTGTATCCGGTCGCGTGCCAGTCAACAGGCTGGTGCGTGATGGGGAGCAAACTGCCTGTTGGCAATAGGCGCGGCGAAACACCAAACCTTGTTTAGCAATCCTGTCGATATTCGGACTCTTGATGGTATTGAAACCATAGCAGCCCAGTTCGGGACGCAGATCGTCAATGACTATAAATAGGACGTTGAGCTTCCCAGTAGCGGCTGTGCCAAGGGATAGCGAGCTAAGTGCAGTGCAGCCTTGCAGGAGGCTGCGTCGGGTGATTTGTGTCATTCTGAATTCCTTAATTTCTATCATGAGACCGGGATTACGAAATCGTCATTGGTTTCAGTGATCCACTCACGAAGCAAATCGCGATGGCGTCGCAGAATCTGGTGCGCCGCTTGGTCCAATGCCAGGTTGCGTGTCTCGCCCGCATCGGCGATCAAATCGAATAACTGCTCTGGGCGCGCGCCCCCGTTGAACACGACGTACTTGTAGTGGGCTGTCCGCAGCATACGCCCTTCACGAGTTTCATCGGCATATCGTAATTCAGAAACTGCATAGGCGCGCTTCAAAGGCTGCCCTTTAGTCGCCGGGCGCAGGCTGGTGCCGCGAATATTTTTTGGCGGATGGATACCAGCGTAATCGCAAAATGTGGGGAGGATATCCACGAGTGATGCCAGACTTTTGTGATCCACACCTTTCCTGATACCAGGCCCGCTGATGATCATGGGCACGCGCACGGTCTCCTCATAGAAGGCCGCTTTTTGCGCCCATCGATGCCCGCACATGCCTTCGCCATGATCGGATGCAAACAGGATGATGGTATTTTTATCCAACTGTTTTTCCCGCAGGGCCGCTAGTACAATCCCAATTTGCCGATCCACTTCCTCAACCATTCTGTAGTAATCGTGCAGATACTTGCGCACATCCGCATCACGCCACTTGGCCGCAATGCCCACGGCTTGCGACATCAAATCGTACCCGGCAGTTCGATGATACTGAATGCATTCCGGTTCGGCGGGGTCAACCGCAACGTTGGTCGGCACAGGTGGATAACTGCTCACGTTTGGGTAATCCTGATTGCCGTCATGCTGGCGAATCCATTCGCAAATATCGTGAGGATTCATGAAAGACGCCACCATTAAAAACGGCTCAGCGGGTGCGGCCAGCAGCCACTTGGCGCAGGCAGACGAAAGGGGGGCATCCATATCTTTTCCTAACGCGGAGCCTCCAACCAGCTTCTCAAAACCGGTCATTCCATCGAACGATTTCGGCAGATGCCATTTGCCGCCATACACCGTTTTGTAGCCTGCATCGCGAAAGATTTCTCCCATGGTGGGCATTCCGGTGAGGATGGCTTTTGCGTTATTACGGACTCCAGTTTCATGCGGCATGCGGCTGGTGAAAATGCTACTTCGGGACGGGGAGCAAACCGGGTAAGCGCAAATAGTTTGCGTAAAGCGTAAGCCGCTAGCGGCCAGGGAATCCATTGCAGGAGTTTTCAGCCAACGGTTTCCAGCGCAGGAAAGAGCATTGTGGGTTTGCTGGTCAGTTAGGATCAACAGCAGGTTCGGTCGCGTGGTAGCGGCCATCAAAGCGATGGGAGCAGCAGCAGATCCAACGAATTTTCGACGAGTTAACAGATAGGCCTCTTTACTAGAATTATAGTCGGGAGCCAATTTGAAGGTGGCGAAAAGCATTGCGCAAAAACGTGGCTTCTTTGTTACCCTCGAAAAGGATGGCCCAGAGCAACAGGATGAGAACATGAAAAAGTCAGACGCGAGCGAAGGCCAGTCGGCAGCAGAGCTCATCACGAAAAGGATCGCCGACCTGGGGGACTGGCGCGGGGAAACCCTTAGCAGAATGCGCACGCTGATCAAGGAAGCAGACCCGGACGTCGTCGAGGAGTGGAAGTGGATGGGCACTCCGACTTGGTCGCACGACGGCATCCTCTGCACTGGCGAATCCTACAAAAAAGTAGTGAAACATACCTTCGCCAAGGGCGCATCTCTGAAGGATCCGGCACGTCTGTTCAACTCCAGTCTGGACGGAAACGTACGCCGCGCAATCGACATCCACGAAGGAGAAGAAGTTGACGAGTCGGCATTTATGGAACTCATTAGAGAAGCGGTGGCGCTCAATAGTACTGGCAAGGCGAAGGCCTTGCTAAAGAAAGGGAAGTCTTAATGGATTCTTTACCGGAACAGAACCCGCACTTCCATCCCACAGCAGAAATCTAAGGCAGCATCTGATTCGGCGAAGTACTCTCCAAACGATGTGCAGGAGTTCTGCCATCATCCAAACGCCAGTAATCCGGCTGTTTCTTGAACGGCATGGCCAGCAAACGTGGCAACGCAACTTTCTGCGGATCTCCGAATGCCGCTACGCCGATTACTATTTCCTGCTGGGGTACATTCAGTCGAAGCGTGCCATGAATCCGGTCCCAAAGCGTGAGCCCGCTGGACCAGTTGCTGTTGGTTTCTTCAGGAACATTGGAGTGATGCACGGCATGCATCCGCGGCGTCACCAGGATTCGGTTAATCAGCCTTTCCCAAACAATTGGAATGCTGATGTTGGAATGGTGAAACATTACGCAAAGAATAAACCAAACCTGCCAGATAGAAAAAGTGAATGGCGTTAGACCAATGACAACCACTTGGGCAGCTCGCCAGGGGATGGATGCAAGCACCTCCCCGAAATGGAATCGCAGGGCAGTGGAAGTGTCCATATCCAAATCCACATGGTGCACGGCATGAAATCGCCATAGAAACGGAACGCGGTGAAGCAGCACATGCCAAACGTAAAACGTGTAATCCATCAGCAACAGTGTGATTCCGATATTGGCCCACACCGGCAAATTGAAGATGCCCAACAGTCCCCACTGTCGAAGCTCGACAATGTGCGCCAATGGTTGGATCAAGGGTGTCTCAAAGGCTGCCGCCACAACTGCACCCAAGGCTCCGATTGCGAAATTGCGAACCTGTCGCGTTGATTTAGATTCGGTACTTTTGCGAAGCGGATGGCGTAATTCATTCCCAAGCAAGACGAGGAACGTCCCCACTACAACCGATCCAGCGATCCATGGCGAAAGGGTACTCATCA
>JANMWO010000696.1:0-1951 GCA_031394025.1 Acidobacteriota bacterium | reverse complement strand
GAAAAGAATGATTTTCATATTGGTTAAAGTCTCCTATATCTGCTAACCAATCTATCGGCTGTTAGTTGTACCTTCGTGCATACGAATTTGAGGGATGGTTTGCATCCCTTGTTTAGGGGATGCCCATCCCACAATTTGAACCTTGACTGTGGTTTAAGAAACTGCTATTTTGCTCAGTGTGACTAAGCAAGTAGAGGGAAAGTTAAACCGACTGGAGCGACTTCTGCCCGAAGGATTGCTTGTTGACGCTTCCTGGCTTACCGAACATGGATACTCGACCTCTCTGCGACGTCAATACGTGACCGCCGGCTGGCTTGAGCAACCGACAAGGCAAGTCTACCAACGTCCTCGCGGATCGATCAGTTGGCAGCAGGCGGTTATTTCTCTTCAAACTCTTCTGGGTGAACGACTCGTCGTCGGGGGGCGCACTGCGCTCGATCTTCAAGGTTTCACCCATTACCTAACCCGCGACACCCATGAAATTCATCTTTATGGACCCGAACACGCGCCCGCATGGCTTTATAAGTTGCCCCTCGACGTTCGCTTCGTTTATCACAACAGCGAAAAACTTTTCCCGACCTCATCCCCAGCGAAGTCCTCTGCACTTAGTGTGAGGACCGAGCCAAAAGATTTTTTGACGCAGCTCTGGGGACAGTGGGGATGGCAACTCTACCTGTCGTCGCCTGAACGGGCGATCCTAGAACTTCTCGACGAACTACCTGACAGGGAGAGTTTTCATCAAGTAGACAAGCTGTTTGAGGGGCTCGTCAATCTAAGCCCGCGCCGAGTTGAGAATCTCCTTGGTCGTTGCAAAAACGTCAAGGTCAAGCGTCTGTTCTTCTTTTTCGCCGATCGGCATAAGCACGCTTGGCTGAAGCGCATCAACCGAACCACATTGGATCTTGGTAAAGGCAAACGCCTGCTGGTTCGCGGCGGCAAGCTGGACACTACATATCTTATAACCGTCCCGGAGGACCTGGATGCCGCTGAGTGAAACCTACCAACGACAGGTCACATTGCTTCTGCGGGTGCTGCCGCACGTGGCAGCGGAGGACTGCTTTGCACTCAAAGGCGGCACTGCGATCAATCTGTTTGTTCGCGACATGCCGCGTCTTTCGGTCGATATCGACCTGACGTATCTACCGGTCACGCCCAGGGAGGAATCGCTGGCGGCTATCAACGCGGCCATGCGGCGCATCGCCAATCGCATTAGGGCCGCAATGCGCGACGCGCAAATCGTGCCTTCCACTGTACAGCCGGAGAACATCATCACGAAGTTACTCATTCGTTATGAGAATGCGCAAGTGAAAATCGAGGTCACCCCGGTACTGCGCGGCTGCGTGTTTGATCCGGTGCTTCAGGCAGTGTCGCCAGGGGTCGAAGAAGCCTTCGGTTTTGCAGAAATCCGGGTCGTGTCGTTTGCAGATCTCTATGCCGGAAAGATAGTGGCCGCGCTGGACCGGCAACATCCTCGCGATTTCTTCGACGTTCGTGATCTACTCGCAAACGAAGGAATCAGCGACGATTTACGACGGGCGTTCATTGTCTACCTCATCAGCCATAATCGACCAATGGCCGAGGTCCTCGCCCCGCAGAGAAAACCTCTTGAGGCCGAATTCGTCAGAGGGCTTGAGGGCATGACCAAGTCGCCTGTGTGCGTTGAAGAACTGGAAGCCACACGGGAGGAATTGATTACCGCCATGGTGGATGCCATGCCGGAATCGCATCGCCGGTTCCTGCTTTCGTTCAAACTCGGCAAACCCGACTGGGCACTTCTCGGAATCCCTGGCGCAAGCAACTTACCCGCTGTTCAATGGCGACGACAGAACCTCGACCGACTCTCGTCTGAGAATCGCGAGAAGCTAATCGGAAACCTGGAGACGGTGCTTTTCCCGGCGCGTGTCTAAGGGAGTTCTGGGTCCTGAAGCTGGGCATCGATTGTTTCGTCCAA
>JANMWO010000658.1:0-4437 GCA_031394025.1 Acidobacteriota bacterium | reverse complement strand
TTTGTTTGCTGGTCAGTTCCCTTTCCTTTTCAAGGATGTCTTCCCACCGCCGATTCGACGTAAACAGCGTGGGTGTTGAGTAAGTGAACGTATGACGGGTAAGCATGCGACCGAAGTTAATGAGGAATGCAATGGTTCCAGTGAGGAGTATCAACCCGGCCAGGGTTCTTAGCATTAAGAAGGGTACCGTGAATTTGACAATGTTAAGAAACGGAATGGACGGATCGTTCATCATCAAACCCTGACGAATTCCAGCAAAGCACATAGCCACGACATAGAGGAGCATGCCCACCAGGGTGCACCAGAAGTGAATACGGATTAGCCGGGCACTGCTCCATTCCTGATTGGTTAGACGGGGCATGGCGTAGTACATCATGGCGAACATAAGTGGCGCGAAGAAGCCGTACATGCCGAAGTGGACATGGCCAATGGTGTAGTGGGTAAAGTGAGTAACTTCCTGATGGCTGCGCAAAGCTTCCAGTGAGCCTTGAAAGCTGGAGAGCGTGTAACACATGGAACCCATGACGGCGAAGCGTAGCGTGGGGCTGGTCTTCAAATAATGGAAGCTGCCCAGCATGGTCATATGATGATTAATGCCGATGGTGATCACCGGGATGAACATCATGAGACTGCCGACCACGCCAAGAGTAATGGTCCAAGCTGGCAAAGGGCCGCCTGTAAGGTGATGAGTGCCTGCCCAGTTATAGAAAATGGCGTTGGACCAGAATCCCAGCAGCGAAAGATGGTAACTGTGAATCGGCTTGCCAATGACTTTAGGGATTAGATAGTAAGCTGCGGCGATGCCTGTTGGTGTCGCAAAAAGTCCCACAACATTGTGCCCGTACCACCAGTTAGCAATTGCCTGGGCCACGCCGTCTACAGCACCAAAGTTAGTACACGCTTCGGCGGACAAGATCAGTATGGGGAACCAGACGGTGACGGCCATTAGATACCATTGCGAAACGTAAGTGTGCTTTGTCGCTTTGCGCCAGTACATGTTGAAGTTGGCGATAACGATGAAGACGTAGGGAATTACCAGGAAGGGAATGGCATACAAGGGAAACTCTAAAGTTTCAACACCAGTGGATTGACCCATCAGAATGCCCACAACTCCCACCGCTATGCCAAGGTTATAAATGACGCAACCTACCAATAAGAGTTCGCGAAATGGCAGGCGAATCTGGCATAGCCGGGCTTGTAGCCACAGCAAGGTTCCCGATGCAGCTAAGCCACCAAATCCATAAATTGCGGTGTCCCAATGAACTGGACGAATGCGACCGAATGTTATCCATTCCATCCCCCCGAGGAAGCCCGGAGAATGCAGTTTGATGGAACTGATGAGTCCGGCAAGTGTGGCAAATGTGAGCCAGAATAGGCTGGTGCTCCAGTAAAGTACGATAACAGGGCGGCTGTACGTATCCACTTCAATTCGTGCTTCCAGCTCAGGCCGCAGCGCCTCTGGGATTGGGTTCTGTACGATTTGGTTTTGTATCATGACTGTTCCCCTGGAAAGTGGTCGGTGATCCTGCCGATGGGCTCTTCTTCATCGAAGATCATTTTGGCGGCTTCGCGAGGATTCTGAAATTCACCACGCCGGATAGCCCAGGCCAAAAGCCAAACCATGGTTACGCCTGCAAATAACGCGAACGACCAAATAAAGACAAAGACAAAGAACACTGAAAGTAACCTCCCTTTCCTGCACAAGAATTCTAACATGGGTGAACTCACCCAGTTGCGAGTAACGCGTTGGGGATGACCGCCCATATGTTTGGATTCCGTGAGTCAGCAACTAGAGAGAAGCATTTAACCTGCCAAAATATCGCCCAAGCAACGCTAACGAGTTTTAATCGTTACTTGTGTTCCGCCCACTGATTCGATCTGTCGTAACTACCAGGATCGAAGGAAGGCATTTGATCGCTTCTTTCGTTTCCTGCAGCTGCACTAAGCTTTACAGCGCGGTTGTGTTGGGCAATGGCCGAATTGAAGAATGGAGGAAATTACGAATGAAAACGATACTTAACGCCGCATTTGCGGTGCTTACATTACTTGGTGGCACCACCGCCCTGATGGCTGACGATCATGGCGGAAAAGGTGGCCAAACAACGGACACTCGACTCAAGACCAAACTTGCTGGCGCGGTAATTGGTGGAACAACACCAGAAGGCAGTGCCGATTTCAGAACTGATTCAAGGAGTCGTGCGCGGCTAAACGTCGAAGTGGAGCATGTGAATTTGCCTGCTGCAACAGTGTTGACTGTGTTCTTGCAGCAGGGAACCGTAGTAACTAAATTGGGCACCATTAAGCTTTCCGCTTTAGGGGAAGGAGAACTGGAACTAAGTTCACAGGATGGCGCGTTGCTTCCGGCTGTTCAAAAAGGAGATATGGTGACTGTGCGCAATGGCAGTCAGACGATTCTGGCCGGAGCGTTTTAGATTGGTTAAGGCGATCCACGGACTGTTGGTTCGCCTTAATCCACTAATTGCCGGACATGTTGTAACTGAATGTGAATTGAAGTCTGATTTGACCGCCTTTGAATTCCGCAGGTAGCGGTGGAAAGGGTGTGCTGGCGCTGATGCCAGCGACGGCTGCTCTGTCCAGAGGGTCCGCACCAGAAGGAATTGCCAGCACCAACTTTGGAACTCCGCCTTCCCGATCAATAGAGAACGCCACTACTACACGACCGCGGCGACCTAACTTTACGCTTTCAGGAATCACTGATTGCCAATTGCGTCGAACGGCTGCCATCACTTTGACTAAGTAGGGGCGCATGTCAACGCCTTGGGGATCGCTAAGAAGTTCCAGATTACTGGAATTGCGTCCAGGGGTGGGGCGTTTGGAAAGGTCGCCCAGACCGCCGATGCCGTCGCTAGCATCGCCCACGGTGAGACCGCCACTGCGCCCAGCGGAAGCCCTGGCTGATTCCTGTATTGACCTGGATGGACGGGGAATTTGACCACCAGTGCCATATCCCATGGACGCGGCTCCAGGTGATTCAAAGGCAAGCTTCGGCTTTTCCTGAGTCGCAGCGGGCGGCGGTGGTGGGACATTGGGGACGCCGGGACCAGGCTGCGTCTTCAAAGGGTTTTCGGTTTGCGCGATTTCGATTTTTGGTGGTTCAGGGAGTTTAGGAGTGGGCTGTGGTGCAGGTGGTACTGGTGTGGGAGGGACAAAATCGGACGGTGGAGTTTTGGATGCCTGTTGCTTCACTGCGGGCATGGACTTTTTTACTTGGACAGTCTCTTTGGGCTGTAGACTATCGACATCGAAATTACGATTGATCTTGCCTTTGTTGGGATCGGTTTGAGTGGGCTCAAGAACAGGTGCAATGAGCGGAATCACTTTTTTGGCCACAGTGATTTGGGGCGGCGGTTCACGAAAAACTCGTGCCTCAAAAATTGGAAAATTATAGACGACAACAAACAGGAATAAGTGAAAGATGATGGAGCCGATGACGGCTTGAACGGCGCGGCCTTCTCTGCCTGGGTCTTCAAAGTGAAGCAGAAAGTCTAAATCGTCACTGGGTTGCTGTGTGCTCACTGCTTAGGCAAAGCGTGGAGGTTAGTGGCCAAGTGTCTTAGCAACAACGCGCGCATGGTCTTCAATTTTAGCAAGGATATCGAGTGCCACTAGTAAAGCTTTTGCGCCTTGCGCACCATCCACCAAAGGTTTGGCGCGCGTAACTACCGAATCGATAAAAGCGGCTACTTCTTCTTTCAGCGGCTCGTTCTTTTCAATGGCAAATGCTTCGACGCCGATTTGTTGGGCTGGAGACACAGAAAACGCTACGGCTTCCTGCTTTTGATAATCGAGGGAAATGTACTGGTGTGGTTGAAAAAGGCGCATTTTACGTACCTTTTCAGTGGAAACACGGCTGGCCGTAATGTTGGCAACGCACCCTCCAGGGAAGGCCAGGCGCACGTTGGCAATGTCTACTTTTTCAGAAAGAATGCGAATACCGGCGGCGCGCACTTCTTCAGGCAGCGACCCCACCATGGATAGGACAATATCCAAGTCGTGAATCATCAGATCTAAAACAACATCCACATCAAGACTGCGAGGAGAGAACAGGCTCATGCGGTGGATCTCAAAAAACAGCGGCGTGGTAATGCGTTTGGTGACGGCTTGCACGGCGGGGTTGAAGCGTTCCAGGTGTCCTATTTGGAGAATGCGATTGTTCTGATCGGCAGCGTCAATTAATTGCTGAGCCTCTTCCAGGGTAGAGGCGATGGGCTTTTCCATCAGGACGTCGAGGCCTGCGTTGAGTAGCGCACAACCTACTGCAGCATGAGCGGATGTGGGGACTGCGACGATGGCTGCATCGGCCAGACCGATTAGATTGTTGAGTTCGACTGCTGGAACACCAAACTCTTCGGCAGCGGCTTTGGCGCGGGCAGGGTCAGCATCGCAAATAGCAACTAGTTTGGCGTTGGGTAAAGA
>JANMWO010000636.1:0-6107 GCA_031394025.1 Acidobacteriota bacterium | reverse complement strand
CTTCCATTTGCGAGCTTCAAAGACGTTCTCAAGCGGCACTAGCTCTCGCGCGTTCGGAACCTTATTGAGGCTGGCCGCCTTTCATTCTCGAATACGATCAGCCCTGCCATCTACAAACAAACTCAAGCTCATCGCGCACCTGTCGAACAAGTACACCGTTCAGGAGTCCGGGATACATTCCATATATAAGGAATTTTTCGGACGATGCACCAGGGTAGTCCCCGACCTTACGCGTCAAACGGTATAGAGTAAAGGTTATGACCATACGCCTATCCATCGCCACGATTCTGTTGGCGCTCGGCGGACTTTGCGTGCGGGCTGGCGTTCCTTGTCCATCGGGTGGCCAGGTCACCGAATTCCTACTGGAAGTGGAACCTGCTGAAGGTGGCGAAAAGTTGCCCATCACCCTGGTACACCGCATTCCCAAAGGTGCCAAGCTGCATTACCACCCTGGGCTGGACCAGAAATCGAAAGGGGAAGTGGCCCTTCTGGTTGTGCCTCCCGGGCAAACGGAACTGATCGTCCTTGAAGGCAAACCCGACAATCGTCATGCTGTTTGGACCCTCCCTGTGCAAGCGGAACTGATCGGCTTGGTCTACGGGGCCAGGGGATTTGATGAGGCGAAGGTAAAATCTTTTGTCTCAAAGCAACCAGAGTTACTTGCTCAACTGGCCGGTTATGCTGAAAAAACTACCCTCACAGAACGGCTGCTGGAAGACGTCAGAGAAGGTCCGGGAACCTTTGCCGCAACCTTGCAAGGTCTGGCTGGCAGGCAGGGCAATGCCGCCTGGAATAAATCAGCACCCATGGATCAACAAACGGCCGCGTTGTTCATGACCCTCAACCCCACGCTGGGTTCCTTTGACCCTTTAACGGCCACCACCGAAAGTAAAATTCGGCAGTCCACTTCACTCGCCGCATCCATTGGATCCATGTTCTTCGGTTCCACCTTCGGACTGGGTGCCGGTGGTGCCAATCTGGTTCTAAACCTTCGCAGCATGGCGTTCCCCGATACGGAATTCCGCTCCGCCTTCGCCCAAATGGATAAGCTGAAAGGCTATACATTGTGCGGTAAAAAAGATTCCCAAAAGCAGCACACCAAGCTAGCCTACTTGTGGATGAGCCGCGTGGATAATGAAGAAGCTCCGGCCATCAGCCTTACTCAACCATCGCACCACTTGTTGATGAAAGAAATTGCGATTCCCATTGCCGGTGACCCCATTGCACCCAATCAGATTCGTGGTGTGCGGCAATGGTGGCTGGCTTCCGACGCTGGAACCAAGATTCCCGTAACCGTTTCCCCCGGTGCTGACGGCAAAGACATTCGCCTGAAAATGCCCCATGCGAAAGTGCCTCCAGGGAATTACCGCCTGGGTGGTAACTTTGATTGGCAGACGCTGAAAGTTCCTGGGGAAGTGGTGCTGCATGCCGTTCCATCGCTAAAAAATGCCCACTTGAGTTCATCTAGCGCCATGCGACTGGTTGCGGGCAAAGGCGCTGTTCCAGTAGAAATGGAAGGTGCCGATTTCCGATTTGTAGAACGCATCCGCATGCGCAATGGTGTTGACCCCCTTGCTCCGCCCATTGACTTAGCTTTTCAACAAAAGCAAGGTAAGTTGAATGTGACCCTGGATACACAATCACTCATGGCCGGTAAGTATGCTTTGGATTTGACACAGCCCGGTGGAGTAATTGCCCAGGTGCCCTTTGCCGTACTTACACCTGGACCGAAGCCCAGCATTGGGGCTCCCCGATTTTCGCCTAGCGGTCCACTTGCGTTAGAACTGCACGATGGGGAAATCGCCATGCAAAGGCCCTTCAGTCTGGTGCTGCCGGTGAAAGGCGTTGGTAGCGATTCCAGTTTGGAGCTGCGCTGTGATTCTGCTCCTGAAAAAGTGGTGAAGCCCGGCGAAATGAAAACTCCCGGGTTGCGCTTCAGCATGTTATCAGACAATGAATGGTTTGTGACCGCCGACCCAAAGACATTGGGAGTAACTGGTTGTAAGTTGCAGGCAGCAGTGATTGACGGTAATTCTGGACGATCCATACCAACGGATCTGGGCATGTTAGTTAGTCTGCCTGAAGTAGACAAGTTTGAACTTTCTGAAGAGAAAACAGATACCTCGCTATTTGTAGGAACACTTTGGGGAACGGAACTGGAACGCATTGAACGCACGGGTTGGGATCAGAATTCCGGCATTGCCGTAATGCAACTGCCTGCCCCCGATGCTAACGGCAAGCAATCCCTTAAAGTGGCCCTGCCCTGGCCCGCACCTTCACCCCATGCCCCGTTGTACGTCTGGCTGCGAGGCGAATCTGCACCCCGAAGGACCAGCGCCCGCTTATGACCACCGCCACCATACCCATCACCACAGGTGCCGAATACATTGAAAGTCTGCGTGGCCGTAATCTGCGCGTTTTCTTTCTGGGGGAACGCGTGGCAGAACCCGTGGATCATCCGGTAATTCGCCCGTCTATCAATGCCGTCGCGCGCACTTTCGACCTGGCTGTGGAGCATCCGGAACTGGCCTCAGCCTGGTCCAACCTGTCTGGCCGCCGCGTCAATCGCTTTCTGCATATCACCGAATCTGTTGCCGACGTTGTGGAGCAGAATCGCATGCAGCGGCGCTTAGGTCAACTCACCGGAACCTGTTTCCAACGCTGCGTTGGCATGGATGCGCTGAATGCGCTCTATTCCATGACGTACGAAATGGATGCCACGCACCACACCAACTATCACCAACGTTTCAAGGATTTCGTGGTGCGCATGCAGCAGGCGAACTTCGTCATTGGTGGGGCCATGACCGATCCAAAAGGTGATCGCAGCAAGGCCCCTGCGGATCAAACTGACCCCGACATGTTTGTGCGCATTGTAGAGCGGCGTCATGATGGCGTGGTGATCCGTGGTGCGAAAATGCATCAAACAGGATGCCTGAACTCCCATTGGTTAGTGTTGATGCCCACCATGCGCCTTCGCCCTGCTGACAAAGATTATGCCGTGGTGGCTGCCATTCCGGTGGATCATCCGGGTTTGACCTTTATCTATGGGCGCCAATCCTGCGATACACGGGCCATGGAAGGTGGCAGCATAGACCAGGGGAATGCGCAGTTTTCCGGCCAGGAAGCGATGATCCTGATCGATGACGTATTTGTACCTAATGATCTGCTGTTCATGGACGGGGAAACCAGCTTTGCGGCAATGCTGGTGGAACGGTTTACGGCATATCATCGGCGATCGTATGTGTGCAAAACAGGCCTGGGAGACGTGCTGATTGGTGCCGCAGCGCTATCGGCCGATTACAACGGGGTGGCCGCTGTTTCGCACGTGCGCGACAAGCTGGTGGAAATGGCCCATCTGAACGAAACCATTTATGGCGCCGGCATTGCGGCATCGCATGAATCCCACAAAACGGAAGCAGGCAATTTTCAGCCGGACGATTTGCTGGCCAATGTTTGCAAGCATAATGTGACGCGATTCCCTTATGAAATCGCCCGATTGGCGCAGGATCTGGCTGGTGGGCTGGTCGCGACATTGCCTTCAGAGAAGGACTTCGACAATCCTGAAACAGGCCCGTTGTTGCGCAAATATTTGAAGGGACGGGACGGGGTGCGGGTTGAGGATCGCGCGCGCGTCCTGCGGCTGATTGAAAATATGACGCTGGGACGCAACGCTGTCGGCTATTTAACGGAATCGATGCACGGCGCAGGAAGTCCGCAAGCACAGCGTATCCAAATTGCCCGGCAGATGAATTTAGAAGAGAAGAAAGAGTTGGCGAAAAGGCTGGCTGGGATACCTGAATAATCAACGATTGGGCATGGTCTTCACCCAATCAGCGATTTCCTGTTGATAGACCATCACATCGTTCGGCGAACCGGCAATTTCGCCATAGGTTTGTTGAACACCGCGCCAGAAAGCCTCTTCGCCCAAAATGTGCAGAGCGCTTTCGAAGGCCCGCACTTTCTTTTCTGAAACAGCTTGCAAATCCTGGGAAATCAACGCGTCGAGCAGCACCGCTTCTGGAGTTCGAAACATCCCACTTTTCAGCCGACGGCCAATGAGGGCTTCCATTTCGGGTGAGATTGTAACCAACATCCTGTATCACCACATTACTGGGGCAAGGGAAGTTGTGTCAATAAGGCGGAGTTTGCCAAGCTACCACATAACTTTCCCTTAGATTTGCGAATTGAAGTAAAAGAGGGCACATCGAGAAATTCTGAATAAGCAAACAGGTAGGAGAAGAAATCTATACAATAGAAACCAAATGAAAGTTATTCACTTCTTCATTTTCGTCGATTCGACAATCCTTGAATTCGTGTTCCTTGGCAAAGCCTACCTCCTATGATTCAGTTTCTGCTTGCCATCCCCGAAATCGTCCTCTATTGCTGCTATGTCCTAGTCGCAGTTACATTCGGGATGGGTATCTGGTTGTGGCTCCAAACCCGAAAGGTTAGATTGCAGGTGAACATCTTTACGAGCGCAGTGAAGACGGCCAGTGCTTCTGACGGGTTACAACGCCGTGATGGCCTTCCTCTTCGCAATCTTGATGAACTTCGGATCGAATGCGAAAAACTCGAGGGTGCACCTGGTGAATGGTGGCAGGTCATCGACTCCCACATTGAAGGATATGTTAGTCCCAACAAGGAGGAATTTGAGGGTTGGTTTCTGACCGAGCAACCACGGCAGGCACTGTCTTATGAAATCGTGATTGGCAAGCAGTTCCACTCGGCTATCTTTAACTCGTTTCCTGGGTTATTGACTAGTGCTGGGCTTACGGTGACCTTTGTAGCGATTCTTTTAGCATTGAAAGATGTTCACTACGACAAAGCCAACACTGTCGATCCAATTCGTGGGATCGATGTTCTAATCAATGGGCTCTCAGGCAAATTCGTCAGCTCAATTGTTGCTCTCTTGCTAAGCATCTTCTTCACGATGTATGAAAAGTCCAAGATTCGAGGTCTTCGGGTCCAGTATGAACAGTTGATTGCGGCCGTCTCGAATGCAATTCCATATTTGTCTTCCTCGCGAGTGCTGCTTGACATCCAGAGATATGCCGCTCAGCAGACGGTCTCCGTGAGCAATATCAGCAGCTCGGTAGTCGACCGTATAATTGGCGCATTCAATACGGATGTAGCACCCCAACTTGCAAATGCTATGTCCTCTGGCGTTGCCGAGAAGATGCAAAGCGAGTTCCGGCCAACCATGCAGCATATGAACGACACGTTAGAGGGCTTAAAAGCTGCCATTGTGGGTCTGGAATCGCAAAAACAGGAGTCTATCGCAGGGGAGCTTCGAGGGCTTCTTACATCTCTAGAAACATCACTGGTGCAGGCGCTCTTGAAGATGGGTGAAGATTTCCATAGTGCTTTAACAGGTGCGGCCAACCAGGAATTCGGAAACGTGCAAGGCACCCTGGAAGCCACCAGACACATGCTGTCAGACATGAATACGCAGTTCGGAGCAATGCAGGCAGCGTTCTCGACAATTATTGAAAAAGCCGAACAATCAACGTCCGATCAGATGAAAACCGGCAGGGAGCAAACTGAAGCACTAACCGCTCTCATGAACGGTCTGATGGTACGGATGCAGGAATCAGCCGATCAAAACCTAAGTAACGTTCGGTCACAGTTGACCCTTGTGGTAGGGGATTTAGCAGAAAAGGTCGGGACACTTTCTAAAGATATGATGCTGGCTGCTGAAAGTGTTGCCCAACGGTCCCAGGCTTCGGCAGATCATGTACTGGAGCAGACTGGCAATTGGACGGAGGCCACGGCGAAAAGATTGGAAGCATTACTGTCAAATATAGAGATCCGAAGTAAGGAATTTGAGAATGCTGGCCAATCGTTGATGAAGGCCCGGGAATTCCTGTTGGCAACCATATCGCAGAACGCCATTGCTTTAGAACGGATGGCAGAAGCAAGCAATCATGTACTGGCTTATAGCACCGGACTTGCTGGACAGTCAGAAGCATTGAAGGGCATAAGTCAACTTCAGTCGCAGGTTACGACTCAACTGCGGGAAGCTTCCGGCAGCCTTCGAGTCTCTTCCGAACAAAGCGAAAAGATATTGACGGAGTACCGTCGCAACTTCGATAACTATAAAGGCGTGA
>JANMWO010000633.1:0-1705 GCA_031394025.1 Acidobacteriota bacterium | reverse complement strand
TGGAAAGCGTGCCGGAAGGTCCGGCCGCAGAACCGACCCTCCAGACATTGATAGACCAGGGCAATACCCTGATCTTCGCCACCTCCTTTGGCTATATGGAGCCACTGCTCAAGGCTGCCGGGGACAATCCCCGGGTGCGCTTTGAGCACGCTATGGGCTACAAAACGGCGCGTAATGTCCGTACCTACGAATTCCGCACAGATGAAGGCGCTTACTTGGCCGGCATTGTGGCGGGCAGCATGACAAAGACCAACATCATCGGCATGGTCGCCTCCATACCTATTCCCGAAATGGTCCGGAACATCAATGCTTTCACCCTAGGTGCGCAGAGTGTCAATCCAAAGGTCAAAACCCGTGTGGAGTGGGTTAGCGAATGGTTCAATCCGCCAAAGGAAGGACAGGCTGCGCAGACACTTATCGACGGCGGGGCCGACGTGCTGCTGCAAAACACCGATTCGTCGGCGGTGCTCGCCACAGCGCAGCGCCTGGGCAAACGCGCCATCGGCTGGGACAGCGACATGTCCAAGTATGGACCTAAAGCCCATCTTGGCTCGGTGGTGCTGAATTGGGGCCCGTACTACGTCAAGGCCACCCGTGATGTGCTGGACAACACCTGGGTCAGTAGCCGGATGAAATGGGGTGTCAAGGAGGATGCCGTCGCACTCGCCTCCGTAGCAAACGATGTGCCGCCCGTCGCCCGCCAAAAGCTCGCCGAGGTGACTGCGGGGCTGACCGCAGGGCGTTTTTCAATCTGGCGCGGCCCCATCGTCTCCAACGAGGGCCGCACGATGCTCGACGCGGATGCCGCGATTGACGAAGGGCACCTTGAGGGCATGTACTTTTTGGTCATGGGCGTGGAGGGTCAGCTACCCAAAGTGAAATAGACTGCCCTCAATTCGTCCGTTTGTACGATGTGAGCATCGTTGTGCTACGGGCGCCGGGCGCTCCCACGGGGGAATCCGACTGGTATGTCACCTTGACCTGGCCGGCCACCTCGGGCGCATACCACAGGGTCCAGCCCACTTTGTAGGCGCCCGTGGAGCCGGTCGGTAAATCCATCGTGCCCTTGTGTACGACCTTCATCGCGCGGAAGGTGCCGGCAGGTGTAGCGACGTTTTCCCATCCGGCAACCTCTGCCGCCATCCGGTAGCTGATTGTGACGATATCACCATTGTTACCTGCGCTATTGACGGTGTATTCATAGGTCCATTTCTTTCCGGGCTCCAGTGGCCATGAAAAATTGACCCGGCGTGTTGTTCCATTTTTACTGAAGTAGTCGACGTTCATGTCTGAGCGAGCGGTTTCCTCTTCAGTGGGCCGTCGCTCCATCAGGTTGTTTTTAAGGTTGAGATTTTTGTACTCGGTCCGGATACGGGTGAACTCGGGCATTGACCCGATCACCTCATAACGGTCTTCAGACCTGACCTGACTAGTCCAGTCGTCGACGCCCTGGTACTCCCGCACGTCTCCTACACGCGGGAGGGGAGCCTGTACAAGCTGCGCACTTACAGAGCCAACCATCAAAAAAGTGCCAAGAAATGAGACCATGGTGTATCTAAAACTATGTTGCATAAATTTATTTACAAACTCCTTCTAAACTGCAGCGCATTCCTACCGACGCCAACCGAAATTGGAGCATCTCTTGGCACGCTTGACGTAAGCTGCCTTATTGTAATAAGCAAGTACGCACGTCGCCCAATGTTTC
>JANMWO010000616.1:0-8485 GCA_031394025.1 Acidobacteriota bacterium | reverse complement strand
ACCGTATCTGGAAAGATAGCGAAATCGTACTTGGTAAATTACCTACCAGCCTCGATGGCATCAGTGTCAAAATCAACAATACAGATGCCTCTATTTACTACATCAGCGATACGCAACTCAACGTTCAGGCACCTACCGATTCCGCTCTGGGCCCCGTTGCCGTTACGGTGACCACTGCCGATGGCACAAGTGACTTTTTCACAGCCGATCTGATCGCGGAACAGCCGGGCTTCTTCATTTTTCTATCGAACTATGTAGCGGCGGTCCGCTCTGATGGAGTCTTTGCCGCAAAGGCCGGATTGTTCGGAGCGTCATTGACCACCGTCCCAGCCAAGCCTGGCGATGTCTTGCTGCTTTTCGGAACTGGCTTTGGGCCTACCGAAACTCCAGTCCCTGCCGGTTCAGTATTTAGTGGGGCATCCAAAACTTCCCGCCCGGTGACTATCACCATCGGCGGTATTGATTCACCCGTTGCGTTCGCTGGTTTAACTGGAGCCGGACTTTACCAGATGAACGTAACCATTCCCGCTTCAGTGCCCAACGGAGATCAGGCAATTATTGCTACGATCAACGGACAACGCACCCAAGTCGGCGCGTTACTCACAATATTAAAACCATGACACCTAAAACCCTTACTCGATCCCTTCTCACCCTCTGGGCCTTTGCCGCCCTGCCTATCGCATTTGGCTTTTCCTCTGGACCTCCGGCTTTCCGCGCCGGGGTCCCAGGGGACCGGGCCGGGGCAACCTGCACGGGCTGCCATACGACTTTCGCCCTCAATCCTGATACTTTGGGCAAAGTCACCGTGACTGCTGTCGGCTACACGCCTGGAGTAAAACAGATTGTTAAGGTGAAAGTGGAGCACCCACTGGGATTAAGGTGGGGGTTTGAATTGACAGCCCGTTCGGCAACCAACGACCAACTGATGGCGGGCTCATTTACTGCCAGCGACACTGTCCGAGTCATCTGTGGAACTGGAACACCTCCCTGTAACGGTGGCTTGGAATTTGCCACCCACAATGCGGCATCGAACCGCGCAGGAACACCCAATGGAGTGGAGTGGGAAATGGAATGGACGCCCCCCGCCTCCGAAATCGGCGACGTTATTTTTTACGTTGCCGGTAACGCCGCAGACAACAGCGGCGGCTTAACTGGGGATCGCATTTACAATACGCAACTACGCGTTAAAGCAGGTGGCGCATGCACCCTTACCAAGAAGCCAACCCTGCGCAGCTTGACCAATGCCGCAAGCTTTGCCAGCGTTCTTTCGGCGAACACCATCGGTTCAGTATTTGGGCTCGATTTTGAAGTTGCCGGTCGCAGTCGCGTTGCCGGTAGTGGTGATTTTGTGAACGGTGCTTTCCCCAAGCAATTGAGTTGTGTGGCCGTGGAAATTGGTGGACAACGCGCACCAGTGACTTACGTACAAACGGATCAGATCAACTTTCAGACCCCGACCATCAGCCAGACTGGTCCAGTGCCTGTAACGATCATTCTGAATCCCGGATCGCCCAACGAATTGAAGTCAGATTTGGGAACCGTCATGATGGCCTCTTACTCTCCGGCCTTCTTCACATTCAACGGCACTAGCATTGCCGCCTTGACTGCTGACGGAAAGCTGTTTACGTCAGCCAAACCCGGCGATGTAATTTCCTTATACGGCACAGGCTTTGGCTTCAGTAATCCGGTTTACCAATCGGGTGAAATTGTGGATGGGTTAGCCAAGCTGCGAGATCCGTTTACGGTGACTATCGGCGGAACAATGCTAGCTGCCGCTGATATTCTATATGCCGGTCTGGCCCCCAGTGCCATTAGCGGTTTGTATCAGTTCAATGTGAAATTACCGGCAACTTTGGCCGATGGAGATATCCCCGTGGTAATCACCATCGGTGGTGTTTCTACCCAAGCCACAGCGACCGTTCCCGTAAAACGTTAGTGAACCGCCTGCCCCACCTGAAAAGTTATTTTAGGTGGGGCAGGTGCTTTAAAACTTTAGAAATTTCAGCCTCAACGGCCTCCATCCCACCATTGCCATAAAGCAGCATCAATCGTTCCGCCGACAAGTACGCTAACACCGGATTGCGGAATTGAGTATTGAACTGGGCGGCCACTCCAAACTTTCCAGCCAACTCTTTTAATAAAGCATCCACCGTAACTGCTGCAGGACCCGTGAAGACGAAGTCAGCATCGGATAGATGATGCAATGTGTACTCAGCTCGCAAGTTGGCCAGGTGCAGACGTCCCTGCTGATTCTTGATCAAGTAGCCTGCCTGCACGGGATCTACTTGCGCCAAAATCGCCGCAGCCCGAATCCAGTTCACCACCTTGTATTCGTTACCATTCACTGGGGCGGCATGGGCTGACATTACCGTGATCAGGAAATCAGCAGGCAGCCCGCGCTTCATAATTTCTGCAGCACCAAGAATATGATGAGCGCCTGTACGAGAATCTCCAGGATCACCCCAGGCATCTGTTTTGCCATTGCCGCCGAAGTTGAATTCAGAAAATTCGGTACCATCGGCATTCCATTGAAAGACCATGGTCTTCGCCCAATCGTGCCAGATAGGGGCGGCGATCAACAGATCCTCACTCAAAAAAATATCGGAAGTTCCATCCACTCCAGCGGCGATTACGGGAAACCCGTCCGCTCGACTGTATCCATAAATTTGCCGATATCCACGAGCCAGTTGCAGACTGTTGGTCAGATTGAAAGCAGCGTGCAGCACCAATCCTCCAGGGTGTGAATGATGACCCCCAAAGGAACTGCCAGGTGCCGAACCATAAGGCTGCGGCGGCTTAGGACAGTCTCCACCATCATTGAGCAGAGCAGGAAAAACACCGCTGGCCATGCTATTTTCTGATCCTGGGGCAATCAACCCTTCATTCTGAAGGAGCTTCAAAATGGCGGCTTTCCGTTCGGCATTCAACCCGGCGCGTGAAGTGACGCAAAATCCCTTTCCAGTAAGAAGTTGTATGGTGTTTTCACGCAGTTTGGAATCTTGAATCCGCGTCGCCTGACGGTTGAGGTACACCCGACCACTCTCAATCAAAGGGGACTGAGCGGCAAGTTTTATGGCTAGTTCATTGCCCTCACCCGTTTGATTTTGGTCGACAGCAACTACACTGTTCACAGCGAACAGAGAAAGGCTCAAGATGCGAAAAGCAACTTTCATCAGACCCCCTTACTTTCCGGAATAGTAAAAATTGGAGACGCCGTAGGTATCATCGCCAGGCAAGAGCAATCCAAATCGTCCATTGGAAAAGTCGCGACCTGGGCCACTTAGAACGTCGATTCGTTTCCATACGGCACCATCCAACAATTCATGTGTGATGGACCCTGGGGCCACGCGAATTTGCACTGTAAAACTTCCCCGACCTTCCATATCGTGCGCTGTTTTTAAATCGCTCGACTTCCCGTCTACATACTCTCGACGAATGAAGTTGACACCATCCAGTTGATACAGAACAAAGTTGTTGGAATCTCGAAATCCGGCGAACCATTGCAGCTTCTTGCCTTTCACCAAAGTCATGCTGAAACGCAGAGTCCCTTGCACCGGACGCTTGGCAAAGAAAACGAAATTACCGCCTTTTTTCAGGCGCCAGCCGCCCTTATCGCTCCAATTCGTCTGATCTTCCCATTGCGATAGAAAGGCATCGCCTCCCTGGACAATCAAAGATTTCGGAAGAACCACGGAGGGCATTGGTGGAGGCGTGGGATTTTCCCGCATAGGCGGAGGTTCTTCAATTTTCACCGGTTTAGATGCGGAGGTGACGGCTGCGGCGCGCAGTTGAAAGGAGAGTTCTGTTTGTTCCCCTTTCTTGATTTCGGTCTTGATAGATAGCGGCGTGGCATTGAACTGCCATTTGGCGACGCGCACTTGCATGGGACCAACCGGTAGATTCTTGATCTCTACTTTTCCACTCTTGATCTTCTTCCAATATTCGCCATTATTCAAATAAACCGAAGCGTCCTCTTCATTCGATTTCACCAGCAAGCTTCCGGCGTTTGGATCGAATCGCACAAAAAGCAGCAGAACCGGTTGTGACCCCAACGGGGCAATCAAAGTCTTTTGCCGTTGTCCTTCGCCTACTACGAAAGTCCGGTCGCCCTTTTGTAGATTGTGCAATTGCAATCCAAGTGGTCCAATTTCCCCCATCTGACTTTCGTCCATTTGCACTTTCAAAGGTTGTTCGTTGGTATACAACTCCGCCCGACCTTCGGCATGTCCTACCACCAAAGCGAACAGTTCTGCTGCGATCAATGGAGAAACCAACTGCGGCGCGGCACCGGGAGTAGATTCAAATTCAAACTCCGCCGAACCTTTGGCTGACACCAGTTGTACTTTATGTCTGCCTGCCGATATGCGGTCCACGCCTAACTGGCCTTCCTGCAAATAGCCTACGGCCTCGTTATCCAGCACCACCTTGCCCGAAGGGAGATCGCTGAATACGCGCATGCCCATGGTTTGCGCTTCCATTGTCAAATCCAGATCAATGGGAACGCCGGGGGCTAAATTTACGGTAGAAACGCGAGGTTCGTAGCCTGGGAGAAAGGCTTGAATTTGATGTTCGCCCTCCACCAGTTCCAAGGTGCAATCGGACGTACATTTCACTTCATTATTGATGCGAATAGAGGCCCCAGATGGGGTGGTGCGCACAATGAGCGTAGTCATTTGCAGCGCTTTCGGCTTCTTCTTAGGCTCTTCTTTCTGACGTAGGGAATCAACGCCTGCGGCCAGAATCAGGATCGCCATTACGGCACCGACGACAGTAGCCAAACGCCAGTTGAACTGGGCGGAGTTTGAAGAATTCTGATTGTCCGTTTCGAAGGCCACTATTTAGACGGCTCCCCAACTATTGTGTCGATCACGCATTGCTCTATCTAGTTTACCCGCAGAGCGCTACGAATCTGTTCAAATAAAGGATTGAAAGTTGCGATTGACAGTACGCCCCTCACCGTTTCCAGCGGCGGTATTTCCCGATATACTTCAGCCCTTTTCCAATCGCTGACGGAAACCTTCCCGGAAGATGAAATCCATTACCTTTCCGACCAAGGCAATCCGTCGCTTACCGTTTGGGAGCGGCGCTGGTGGATGTATGGGCTTCCCAAACAATTGAGAAAAATGAAGGCTGACGTTTTCCATGGCACGGATTTTTCCGTCCCCTACCTTCCGGCCTGCGCTTCGGTGATGACCGTCCATGATCTATCTCCCTGGATGAATCCTGACTGGCACCATGGCGCAGGTCGGATTCGCCGTCGCACCCCGCTGCTGTTGCGCCTGGGCTTGGCCACTATGGTGATCACTGATTGCCAAGCGGTTCGCAGTGCAGTGCTTAGCCGGTTCCACTTGGCGGAAGATCGGGTGGTGGCTATCCCCTTGGCCGCCGGTGCTCAATTCAAGCCTGTGGCACTGTCAATGCCAATGCGAAAGGCCTCTACCGAACCTTATCTGCTGTATGTTGGCACTTTGGAACCGCGCAAGAATATCCCGTTTCTGGTGGAAGCCTGGAAGCAAATTTACGATGAATTTGGAGTGAAGCTTAAGCTGGTTGGCCGTCGACGTGACGATTGTCCGCCCATTCCCCAACATCCGGGCTTGGAATTTGCCGGTGAAGTGGAGGATGCGGCCCTTCCAGGACTCTATTCCGGAGCCATTGCCGTGGTGTATCCATCGCATTACGAAGGATTCGGCCTGCCTGTGCTGGAAGCTATGGCCTGCGGAGCTCCGGTGATTGCATCCACCGATGCAGCGCTTACGGAACTAACCAACGGAGCGGCCATCCATTGCGATGCTTCCAGTCCAAACCAGTGGGCGGAAGCTATGCGGACGGCAATCACCCAACCGGATCGGCGACACGATATGAAGGACCAAGGTCTGCGGCGAGCCCATCTATTTTCCTGGCAGAATACGGCACGCAAAACACGGGAAGTCTATCAGGAAGCCATCGCGCGCTTTCACCGGGGTGGAAAGTGAAAGCACTTCTGATATCGCCTGAAGCGCCTTATCCGGCCATCGGTGGCGGCGCACTGCGAACCGCTTCTATGATTGAGTTTCTAGCCCGACGCTATGAATTGGATGTGATTGTGTTCGGTCAGCCAGAGCATTCCGATCCGGCTCGCGACTTTCCTCAAGGATTGGTGCGGCGTGTCCTGACCATTCCTTTGCGGCACCATCAGCGGAATCTGCTGGCCAAAGCGTGGCGCAATGGAACACGGCTTCTGCGGGGTATTCCACCTTTAGTTGACCGTTTTCAAGGGTACCAACGGGAAGTGCTGGAAGCAATTAAGGGCCAACAATACGAAATAGCAATGTTCGAACATTTGTGGTGTGCACCGCTGCTGCCGGTAATTCAACCCCATGCCAAGCAAACCTGTCTGAACCTGCACAATATTGAATCGACCCTATTTGACACCTATGCCAAATCAGATCCCTGGCCCGTTTCCATGGCTCATGAGCACTGGGCTGAGGCCTGTCGAGCCTTGGAAGCTCAACTGCTCCCTCAGTTTGATTCCCTGCTGACTTGTTCGGTGAGCGACGCGGAAAATATCGGACACTATTCCAGCAACATCCACGTCTTTCCTAATTCCATACCGTCCACTCCGCTTCCGCAAGTGGTGAAGCAGGCAGACTTGGTTTTTTCCGGAAATCTGGAATATCCGCCGAACAAGACGGCTGTGGGCTGGTTTTATCGTGAAGTTTGGCCATTGCTTTCAGCCACCAATCCTTCCGTTATCTGGCGGATTGTGGGGCTGCATCCCGATGCGGTTCGTGGCGTTGTTGCTGGAGACAAGCGCATTGTGTTGACTGGCCCTGTGGAAAAGGCCGTACCGGCGATTGCTGCCAGCAGAATCGCCATTGTACCGTTGCTATCGGGAAGTGGAACACGCATCAAAATCCTGGAAGCCTGGGCTGCCGGTTTACCGGTGGTTTCCACTCCATTAGGGGCGCAAGGTTTGGATTATGAGGAGGGGAAAGAAATTTTAATTGCCGATACACCCATAAACTTTGCCGAAACATTACGAAAGCTTCTCGATAATCCAGGCCTCTGCCTGCAACTCGGGGCGGCTGGAAGGTGTTTATACGAAAGGGAATACACGTGGGATGCCGCTTGGAAAAGGCTTGAAGCGGCCCATCTCTTTCAAAATAATGTAATTCACTCGCAAACCACGAAGGCCGGTAACGATCTATAATTAGAGACACGCGCATGCGTTTTTGTGTAGATGCACATGCCTTAGGGCGCCATTTAACGGGGAACGAGGCTTACGTTCGAAACCTTCTCGATGGATTCGAGGAGTTAAACGAAGACTCGGAGTTTCTGGCCTATGTGTCGGCTCCAGGTGCGGAGAGGCTTGTCCCGGCGCGCTTTGAAACCAGGACGATTTCCGGCAACCCGTTTGTCCGACTTGGCTACGACCTTTCCCGAAAGCTTCGCCAGGATAAAGCCGATTTGGTTCACGTGCAATTTACCGGACCCATCGCATGTCCGGTCCCGGTGGTGGTCAGCGTTCATGACGTCAGCTTTTTGGAACATCCGGAGTTTTTCACGCGGGCCCGCAGATTGCAACTTCAATACACAGTAAAAAGAACTGTTCAATCGGCATCCCGGGTTCTGACACTGAGTGAATTTTCCCGCCAAGGAATCGCCCGGGCTTACGGCATGGACCCGGCCCGGATTGCAGTTGTGCCAGCGGGAGTTTCCAGAGCGTTCCGTCCGCAGCCCAGGCAACATGCCAAGGCCTTTGTGGAAGGCCGGTTCAAAGTCCCCGGTCCGTTTATCCTAACCGTGGGCGACTTGCAACCGCGTAAGAACCAAATCGGTTTGATCCGCGCATTTGAGGAACTGCTTTGCGCCCATCCTGACCTGCCGCATCATCTGATGCTGGTAGGGAAGGAAACCTGGTTTGCCCCGCATGTCCATCAGGCAGCGAAGAAGTCTTTAGTGAAAGACAGGATCCACTTCACAGATTACGTGAACGAAAAGGAACTGCTGCAACTGTACAGTGCTTGCGACATTTTTGTGTTCCCTTCGTTCTATGAAGGCTTTGGCTTACCCATTTTGGAAGCCATGGCATGTGGCAGGGCGGTGGCCTGTTCGAATTCCTCAGCCATGCCGGAAGTGGCCGATTCGGCTGGATTGTTGTTCAACCCCGAATCGACCAGTGAAATGGTGCGGGCGATGCGGGATCTATTGTTGAACCCGGAATTGCGCCAGCGCATGGAACGTCTTGGGCAACAGAATGCGGCGCAATTTTCCTGGGCCAGAACGGCGCAAATGACGCTTGAGGTGTATCACGAAGTATGTGGAGAAAACCTGCGCACCCGGTCGCGCAAGGCCACGGCGGTAAGGTGATGAGCAAGATGATGATTGCTCCGATTGGTGCGCAGTACGGCCCAATGCCACTTAGTTTTCCGCAATCGGACAGGTTCAAGTGTTTGAGCGAGTCGTATCAGGCCTTTGAAAAGCCGCTCCCTTGCGGTCACGG
>JANMWO010000309.1:0-38765 GCA_031394025.1 Acidobacteriota bacterium | reverse complement strand
AGATTTTTCTCGCTACGCAACACGATGCTTCCATTGATGAACCCCGCCCGGACGAAATTTTCACCGTCGGAACGATTGCCAATATCGTGCAAAGCCTGAAGCTGCCCGATGGCAATATTAAAGTGTTGGTGGAAGGAATTGAGCGCGCTAAAGTTGTTTCTGTCTCCGATGACGAAGGGTTTTTCCGCGCCGTTGTGCGCACCTTTGCCACCCGCGTAGAAGCGGGTACACAAGTGGATGCCCTCACCAGCCGAGTTACTTCCCTGTTTGAACAGTACGTAAAACTCAGCCAAAATCTGAACTACGAAACCATGATCGCCGCTATCCGCGTGGACGATCCAGGCAAGTTGGCTGATACCGTTGGTGCCAATCTCCAACTCACTATTGAAGAGAAGCAGGAGCTGCTTGAAGTATTCGATCCAGTGGACCGCCTTACCCGTGTGGCGGAAATGCTGGACATTGAAATTGAGAAATTGAGCGTGGACCGCACCATCCAAGGCCGCGTCAAGCGCCAGATGGAACGGGCACAGAAAGAGTATTACCTTAACGAGAAGATCAAGGCCATCCAAAAAGAGTTGGGCCGTGGTGAAAAGAGCGAATACGACGATCTGAAGAAGAAGATCGAACAGGCGGGCATGAGCAAAGAAGCTCACGATAAGGCCATGCTGGAATTGAAGCGCTTGGAGCAGATGCCGCCGATGTCGGCAGAATCCACCGTTTCCCGCAACTATCTGGATTGGCTGTTGGCAGTGCCGTGGAAGAACAAGACCAAGGAAATTCGCGATCTGAAATTTGCTCGCGAAGTGTTGGAATCCGATCATCACGGTCTGGAAAAGATCAAGGAACGCATTCTGGAATTCCTGGCCGTTCGTCGGCTGGTGAAAAATCCTAAGGGTTCCATTCTATGTTTCGTCGGACCTCCCGGTGTGGGCAAGACCTCACTAGGAATGTCTATTGCCAAGGCCACTGGACGCAAGTTCGTCAGAATGTCGTTAGGCGGCGTTCGCGATGAAGCTGAGATTCGTGGACACAGACGCACCTACATTGGCGCGCTGCCCGGCCAGTTGATTCAAATGATGAAGAAGGCCTGTACCAAGAATCCGGTTTTCATGCTCGATGAAATCGACAAGATGTCTACCGATTTCCGTGGCGATCCCTCTTCCGCATTGCTCGAAGTATTGGACCCTGAACAGAACAGTTCCTTCCAGGATCACTACCTGGATGTGGAATACGATTTGAGCGAAGTGTTCTTTGTTGCTACGGCGAATGTGCTGCACACCATTCCACCAGCGCTGCAAGATCGTATGGAAGTGATACGTCTTTCCGGTTATACAGAACTGGAAAAGATGGAAATCGCCAAGAAATTTTTGGTCGCGAAACAACGTGATGCCACCGGTCTTACCGATGCCAACATTGAATGGGCAGACTCTGGAATTGCACAGTTGATTCAGTACTACACGCGTGAAGCTGGCGTGCGAAATCTGGAACGGGAAATCGGCAACGTATCGCGCAAGATCGCCCGCAAAGTAGTGGAAGCGGAAGTGGACGGCGAACAGGCAACAGCCGCAGTGGTGGAAGCTTCGGCCAAGCCAAAGAAGAAATCAGCCAAGAGCAAGAAGCAGGAAGAGGTGGCTCCAGAACGTTTGCAATCGGTTCAGCCCAAGGTTTTTGTGAACGATAAAGTGGTTCAGGATCTGCTTGGTCCGCAAAAGTATCGCGACCTGCAGATGACCCGCAAGAACGAAATCGGCACAACTTGCGGCTTGGCTTGGACGGAAGTTGGCGGCACCATGCTGACCACGGAAGTAAGCATTATGGAAGGTCGCGGCAAGTTAACCACTACTGGTAAGCTGGGCGATGTAATGCAGGAATCGGCACAAGCGGCCTTGAGCTACATTCGCAGTCGGGCTCATGTGTTTGGCTTGAATCGCGATTTCTACCGTCACCTGGATATTCACTTGCACGTTCCTGAAGGAGCAATCCCTAAGGACGGCCCATCGGCTGGCATCACCATTGCCACTTCCATGTGCAGCGCACTATCGAACATCCCTGTTCGTGGTGACATTGCGATGACCGGTGAAATCACGGTGCGCGGTAAGGTTTTGCCCATCGGCGGGTTGAAGGAAAAAATGCTGGCGGCCCACCGTCACGGCATTTACGAACTGATTTTACCTAAGGATAATGAGAAGGATCTGCCGGATATTCCGGAAGTGATCCGTAAAGATATGCAGCTTCATTTCGTCGAATCGATGGATGAAGTGTTAAAACTGGCGTTGGCTGGAGATTTACAAGCGCTGCCTGTTCCACAAAGTGGAGTTGGCACTGTGGAGAATCCGCGGCCAACTGACGATAAACTTACACAGTAGGATTTCTTTTCCAATCCAAATGTGCGGCATTCGCTTGAGGAATGCCGGACGTTTGGTGGAAAAATCGCGATGCAAACTGAATTTTTGTTGGGGGCGGCCTCTCCCGTGCAGTTTCCTGCACCGGGCTTACCGGAAATCGCCTTCATGGGACGCAGTAACGTGGGCAAGTCAAGTCTTCTGAACCGGCTGGTTGCCACTCAGGACCTTGCGTTCACCAGTTCCAAGCCAGGTTGCACGCAGCAGTTGAATTTCTTCCGGGTGGACAGAAAGTATATTTTTGTCGATTTACCCGGATACGGCTATGCTCGCGTATCGAAGACGGAGCGAGCAGCATGGCGGAAGCTGATTGAAAGCTATCTGCTGGACCGGCCATCTTTGTCGCTATGTCTTTTGTTGATTGATTCGCGGCATGGGTGGATGGATACAGATTTGGAACTCCGGCAATGGCTGGAGTACCACGGGCGACCATATCAAGTGGTTGCCACAAAGTTCGATAAGTTAAAAAAGCAGTCCGAGATTCATCACGCCATGGTGTCCTTAAAAGCACCGGAATCGTCGTTGGGACTTGTACCGTTCTCGGCCGTAACAGGCCAGGGAGTGAGGGAAATTTGGCAAGCGATCAAGACATCAAACAACCGGTCATAACCCCGCCGGCTTCTTCAGAAAAGCCGCAAGAGTCCAGACCAGAAACAACCATCCAGGTAGATCCAACCATAAAAGTTGAAGCCAGGCATGAAGGGGAAGCTCCTAAGCGAACTCCCCGTTCCACTGAGGCCAGGCTCAAACCTGAACCGAAAGTGGAAAAAGGCCCTGAAGTGAAACCGCCAGTAGTTGCGGCACCGATGGTGGAAAAACCTGTAGAAATGGTTGCTGCGGAACCGGCACCAGTAGTTGAAACCAGGCCTACACCGCCACCGCAAGCTGCGACTCCGGTGACACCAATGCCGGAACAACGACCAGAACAGCGGCCAGCCGATATTCGGCCGCATGGTGGACAACGGCAAGCGGACAAACCGGAAGGCTTTCCCGACAAAAAGATGCATGACCGCATGGCTCTGAAGCTGGATTTAGTTGAATTGAAGGACATGTCCATCATCAACCTGAATCAGGTGGCTAAAGACTTTGCCGTGGTGGGTGCCGCTGGTTTACGCAAGCAGGAACTGATCTTCAAAATCCTGCAAACGCAAGCCGAAAAAAGTGGACTCATCTTTTCCGAAGGTGTGCTGGAATGCCTGCCTGACGGGTTCGGCTTTTTGCGCGCGCCGGAATACAACTATCTGCCAGGGCCTGACGACGTTTACGTTTCCCCTTCGCAGATCCGCCGCTTCGACCTGCGTACTGGCGATACTGTTAGCGGGCAGATCCGCCCACCGAAAGAAGGCGAACGTTACTTTGCACTGATCAAAGTGGATGCGATCAACTTTGAACCACCCGAGGAATCGCGCAACAAGATTTTCTTCGACAACCTGACGCCCCTGTATCCCCAGGAACGGTTGAAGTTAGAAACCACCAAAGATAACTTCTCTGGCCGTGTGATGGATCTGCTTACACCAATTGGGAAAGGCCAACGCGGCTTAATCGTCGCGCCTCCCCGCACTGGTAAGACGATGCTGATGCAGAACATCGCCAACTCCATTACGACGAACCATCCTGAAGTGAACCTCATTGTATTGCTGATTGATGAACGGCCGGAAGAAGTCACTGATATGCAGCGAAGTGTGCGCGGCGAAGTGATCAGTTCCACATTCGACGAACCGGCATCGCGCCACGTCCAAGTGGCCGAAATGGTGATTGAAAAAGCCAAGCGTCTGATTGAACACAAGCGCGATGTAGTGATCTTGCTTGATTCCATCACCCGTCTGGCACGTGCTTACAATACGGTTGTCCCGCCATCGGGCAAAGTGCTTTCAGGCGGTGTGGATTCCAATGCGTTGCAACGCCCCAAACGATTCTTTGGCGCCGCCCGCAACATTGAAGAAGGCGGATCGCTGACGATCATTGCGACAGCACTAGTCGATACCGGCAGCCGCATGGATGACGTGATCTTCGAAGAATTCAAGGGCACCGGCAACATGGAAATTCATCTGGACCGCAAACTGGTGGATAAGCGAGTGTTTCCGGCGATCGACATTAACAAGAGCGGTACACGTAAAGAAGAATTGTTGATGCCGAAAGAGGAATTGAATCGGGTTTGGATTCTGCGCAAGGTACTCAATCCTTTGTCACCGGTGGAATCGATGGAACTGCTGATCGACAAGCTGAACCGAACGCGGTCAAACGCAGAGTTTCTCAATTCGATGAGCGGAGCGTAGAAGACTTTTTATCCGCAGATGGCGCAGATAAGCGCAGATGAAAACAGGATTTATACTTGGTTTTATCTGCGCTTATCTGCGTCATCTGCGTTTGGTTCTGATTCGCATCAAGGTACACTTGTAAGCAGGATGGCACAACCCGTAATAGTAATCGATCCAGAAGTTATGAATGGAACACCCTGTTTTCGCGGGACACGAGTTCCGTTTAAAAATCTTATTGATTATTTAGAGGGAGGTCACTCATTGGGTGAGTTCCTGCGGCAATTTCCAACTGTGAGCCACGACATGGCCATAGAGGTACTCGAACAGGCGAAGGATTCACTCTTGGCCAAAATTGCATGAAGATATTGTTGGATGAATGCTTGCCTCTCGATTTTAGGCACAGCTTCACCAATCATGAGGCTCACACCGTTCAATGGGCGGGTCTGAAAAGTAAGAAAAATGGCGAATTGTTGCGGGCCGCCGAAGCCGCTGGCTATGAAGTGCTACTGACAGTCGACCAAGGAATCCCTCATCAACAATCTAGTTTGGGCCGGAAGATTGCAGTTATTGTAATCCGTTCACAGACGAACCAACTTGAAGACTTGATTCCAATCGTTGATGCAGTCTTGCACGTGCTGACGATGATTCTTCCCGGGGAAACCGTTACTATCCCCAGATCGGTTTAGTCCACAAAAACCATCAATAGCTTCTTTGTGGATCTGATTGTCCTAACCGAACTTTCAAAACTTTTATCCGCAGATGGCGCAGATGAAAACAGGATTTATACTTGGTTTTATCTGCGCTTATCTGCGTCATCTGCGGATAAAAGTTTGGAGAATGATTTCGCGACTTACACCTTTGTGCCGTGACACTGCACGAAGGATAGAGTTGAGGGTTCCGATTCGGAGGGATTTATGGGCTGGCACTGAAAGCCTTTGGTGCAGTGGCTCGGACGTTTCAATTGAAATATGGCTGCCCTCTTGATTGATCTTGCGGTAACCCCATTCATCACAGAGCCAGACAACCAAGGCTTGCCCACTAAGATCTCGCGGAAGTTTCATTTAAGGGCAAGCACTTCGTCACGGACAAGATGCAATCGAACTGAAGTAGGGGCAGGGTTGTCGAAATAATAAACTTGGACTGCTTCGCGGACGTTGAAACGTAGCTCATCCCAGGTGTCGCCTTGAGTAAAAATGTCTGCCGTCAGGCATTCCGCACAAAAACCACCATCGGCCTCTTGCGTGACTTCAAACACCAATTCCATATTCTGATTATCCCACTGAAGATTCGAAATAAAGAAAGGGGCGGTAAGCGCTTTTTCTCTCTTCTTATGGACCCGTGTGGACGTCATCGATTTGGGCTTTAAAATGCCCGGCGCGGTATGTTGCGCTAATCCGAACGTGCACGAAGTCCAGCGATTAAAAGCAAGTCCATTTGGCGAGGGCGTGCATGCACACCAAGATCGCGCCGGACTCAAACTTAAAATCTTAAGAAGAAATCAGCCTTTGCCGCCCCCTCTGTTGTCAGGTTCTATGTTATTACAACCTCCTTTTTTTATGGAAGTGGTCAACAACTTTGGAACTGCTCATTTCTACTTTCTACTTCTTACTACACCCCCACTTTGAACCCATATTTCAGTTGTGTCAATAGATATTTTGGGCCACTTACTTTTTTGTTGCAGGTGTAAACACGCGAGCCCTTTCATCCCAACTTGCATCACCCTGATAGCGATATCCCGTGGGCAGTTTATCCCACTCCGTACGCGATAGGCCATTCAATTCATACACCAGTTTTCCATCGCGAAAAGTCAGTTCGCAGGTTAACTTTTTGTTACCGCGCAGGAGTGCTCCGTACATATCTACAAAACCGAAGTTGCCCGTCTCCAGCTTTAACACTGCGACGTCGGCGGGGGAACCAACCGAAAGATTGCCCAGTTCTTCATGATGAATTTCACGTGCTGGATTCCAGGTAGACTTAGCAATCACATCATCCACAGAAAGCCCCATGGCCAGAAATTTATCCATCACGTTGAGCATGTCTTTCATGCCGTTATTGGCGCTGCCATTGTGCAGGTCAGTGGAAATAGAATCGGGAAGAAAGCCGTCTTTGATCAGCGGCACAGCCACCCGCCATAAGAAACTTCCACCGCCATGACCAACATCGAAAAACACTCCGCGTTTGCGACCTTCAAACAGTGCTGGATTCGGATGACCAGATTCCGTCTGCTCACCACGCAGCCCAGAATAAACGTGAGTGTAGATATCGCCTGCGCGCATTTTCTTAGTGAGTAATTCGCTTAGCGGACGTTCCGGTTTATTGGAACCGAAGTCCACCATCACAGGGATGCCGGCGAGCGTAGCGGCGGCCAGCGCGTTATCCACTGGTGTCCATTCCGGTCCAGTGAAGTGCGCCGTCTTAATGCCCACAATCAGCCCTTTATGCTTCAGCGCCATTTCTGCGGCTGGCTTCACTTCCATATCGTTAAGATCACTTTCATAACGTCCGCCGCGCATGCCGTTGCCGACGATGTTGAGAAACGCAAAGATGCGCGTGCGGGAACGGTCGATAACTCGATCTTTGAAATCTTCAAAATTACGCCAACCGGCGCAGCCCGCATCAGCCACGGTGGTGACGCCGACTCGCAAGGTGTAGCCATCGGGATAGACGCTGAGGTCCCCGGCGTAAGACCGCTTTTCACCGGTGCCTGCGTAGACATGCGCATGAATATCAATCAGGCCGGGAGTGACATAGTTCCCGGTGACGTCGATCACTTTGCGGGCAGTGGCGGGGTCTATCCGGGCGCTCACTTCGGCTATGCGACCAGCTTGAATCGCTACGTCGCGAATGGCGCTGATCTTGTTTTTCGCATCGATCACGTGGCCGCCCTTCAGTAATAAATCGTACTTGGGCTGAGCAATGCTGAGCACTGCGAAAAGTGGGATGGTCAGCAGAAGTTTCATGACTTATGCGCTCCGGCGAAACTGGTGGCGCTGGGCTGTCCACTTGGCTTCCAGGTATTCGCCCATAGAAAGAGTGCCGCTCATTTCATCACCGGTCAGCTTGCCTTGGAAATCGAACATCAAGGAATCGCCGTGACGTTCGGTGTAACTGCTATTGAGCCGGACGCGATCCCCTTCCAGAGTGCCTCCCAAATCGCGTGAAACGAAATCGCCTTGATGCGTACCTTCCACGCGTCCACCGCTATTTTGCTTCAGATGCAGAACGTGTTCGGATGTGGAGGCAAGGTAATCAATGCGAACATCCCAACGTCCGGTGAGGTCGCCACTGGGGGCATCAGTTGTGATGGCGGCAACCTTCGGCGGGTTGGCTAATGTTTCTGCAATGCGTGTGGCCACAATTTTTTCATCGCCTTCAGCCATCATGTAAGGAACGATTGAGATACCTGTTTCCGAACCTTGGCCCCGCTCAAAGCCGGTGGGCAGGGCGATGCGGGGTTCGGTTGTGTAGAGGTGGCGAGCGAGGTCGCGACCAGTGATGCCGAGTTTGGCCGCATCCCAACGAATGACTAAAGAAGGGGTCTTGTTGGACAGCCCTTCGGGTTGGCGAATGGAGGTGGTGACACCGGGAGTGGCGCTCAGTTTTTTAGAGATGGAATCCAGCCGCGCCATCCAGTTGTTCCACTCGGCCTTGTGGTCGCGCTGGAACCACATTTCAACTGCCATCAACATGCCGATGGCTTCTTCTTTCCCGATTTTCAAAGCGCGAGCATAACCATGATGAGGAGCGGAATGGACCCAGGCGGCACGAACCAGATCTTTGCGACCGAGTAGCATTCCAGCAGTCTGGGGTCCGCGAATGCACTTGCCACCGCTGTAGGAAACCAGCGTGGCGCCCAGTTCCAGGTGGACGTTGGGCACGGTGAGAATTTCAGCGGCAGCGTCTACCAGAACGGGAACGTTGTAACGTTTGGCCACTTCGCAAATAGCTTTGGTGGAGAGCGGCCCGCTATCGGCATTGGGACCGGCCAGAATGTAGACCATGGCGGTACGGGGTCCAAACGCGGCTTCTAGTTCGGCGGCAGTACCGGCTTCAATGATCTTGGCCCCGACGGCGCGAACAGCGGCATCGTACACGTTACGCGAATGATTGGGGATGACCACTTCATCTTTAGTGAAGCCGCTGAGGTTGGGGAGTCGGACATGAAGGTCGGGATTGCCACCGGCGATGCAGGCGGCAGTGGCGTGGGTAATGGCGGCGGAACAACCGCAAGTGACCATGCCGAATTCCGCTTTGGTGAGTTCAGCTAAACGCGCGCCAATGGCGGCCATCAGCTCATCGATGTGCACGTAGTGTTGCGATGCTTCGGCCATGGCGTTGCGCACTTCCGGCAGCATGGTGGATCCGCTGATGATGGTGAAAGTGCCGCGGGCATTGATGAGTGGCTTGACGCCAATGGATTGGTAAAGGTTGGTACCGAGCTTCAGCGTTGGTGCGGCTGTGGCGGTACGTGCAAGGAAGGCGGGAAGCGCGGCCAGTGCGGTGGTGCGGAAAAGGTCGCGACGTTGAAGCCGTTGTTTCAGAAATTTGTACATGGCGTGTCTTCTACTTTAACGCGAACTAGCGGGGAATAGAGACACTTCGGCCTTAAAACGAGACCCGGCCGTTTTCAACTTCCTTCACGTCCCTACCCGCCCAGGTAGTTGGCTGATTCGCAGCTACGCTTTCCAGTTCCCCAACCGGTTAGCGCGAAGTGTTTAGAAGATGTGACAACCGGGAGTCGATTTATATTTTTGGATACCGCGCGGACTTTTCCAATGGGAAGCTTGCTGGCCAGCAGTTGTTCTTCCTGATAAGACTGTACAGGATGGAGTCTCGATTCCGAACTAGGGGTTAGGGGAAGTGGTTGATTGTGTGGGAAATGTTTTTATTTTTCGATGGGGATGATGTGGAGGATAGCAGCGGTGGATGGTGGAGCGACTGCCCTTTAAGGGTTGTTTGTGCAGCAATTTGAAATAGCAAGTTAGTGCAGAAAAATGGATGGTACTTCTTTTTGGATGACTACGCCGTTGATCGTGATCAATCGCGAAGAATGGGAACGGCCCGCAATCTTGAGATTACACAATTGAAAATTTAACTTTGTAGACCGGGCCGGGGCTACCCCGCCAATTACACGTGGAAATGACTTCAACGCTCCCTGGCCATCCGCTCCCGCAGGATCTCGTTGATCCGGCTCAAATGACCTTCGCCTTTCGACTTCAGCCAATCCAGCACTTCGTTATCAATGCGTAGCGAGATCTGCGTCTTCAGCGGCCGGTAGTACTTGCCAATGGACGCGCCAGCCCAGTAGCCGGGTGGCAACTGCGGAGCCTCGGCATCTTTGTCCAGCGCGCGGTCCCGTTTCCGGTACGCCTGTTTTGTTGCCTCGCTGATCTTAAGTTTCCTAGCGGAATTGGTCGTTGTAGATGCTTTCTTCATAGTCCACTGCCTTTCGCGCTGAAACGATGCGGATCACGTCCGCACTGCGCTCAACAAATACCACCAGCAGCAGAACCAGATTGCGGGTCATGCCGATGATCTGGAATCGCTGCTCGCCTGCTTTTTCCATGAAGTAGTTTTCGCCCACCACATGGTTTGGGTCATCGAAAATCTCAGCCGCCGTTGTGAAGGAGACCCCGTGGCTTTGTTGATTCCTCCTGGCCTTGGCCGGATCCCACGTGAATCTCATTTCTGTATCACAGTATTGTATATTTGCAAGGCTGACGCAAGGGGGACTTGGACTGTCCAGATAAAGTCTGCCACCCTTGCAGGCACCGAAACGTTACGTCTTGCATTGCCGGGCACCTACGGACTTCGTGCCTTGAGACCTTTCTGAAGAGGGACTATTGGGAGCGCCAACGGCGTCACCGGACAACTCGCAGGAAGCAGGGGGACAGGAAGCAGGGGGACAAAGACCTCGGTTCCCGAGTCGATGATCGATTTTCATTGGCAGAAACGAGCAACCCTTTACGATGCAACAGCTTTGACCTGAAGCGTCTGTCGCTGTGCGAGCTTGCGCTTCGCTTCGAGGCCAAATTCCAGTTCGAGTCTTTTTAGGAAGTCTTCATCGCCGACAGGCCGCCCAGTCAAGGTTCCTGCGCGGATGCGTTCGAGCAATGACGCATCCCATAAGCCTAAGTCGATACAGCGTTTCCAGCTTTCTGGTGTATATTTTTCCTGCCAGACAACCAAGTCAAGAAGACTATTTTTATTCCCTGAAAGATGCGCTTTCGCACTCGACCATGGCCATTGTACAGGGTCTGCAACTAAGCCTGCTCGTAACGGATTTTGTTCGACATAAACCATACTGGCCCAGAAATGTTCTTCATCAAGCGGAACTGAATGATAACGCGACTGCCAAAGGTGTCCGGTGCGTCGCAAACGTAGGTGCAGGGCTCGAGAATAATCGCTCTGAACTCGCTGAAAAAGCCGTCCGAGAGCCTTGGGGTTATGCGGTGTCGCGACCACGTGGACATGGTTCGGCATCAAGCAGTAGGCAAGGATAGAAACACCATAGTGGCGGGAGTACTCCCCCAGTAAGTCTAAGTAAAGACTGTAATCTTCAGCTCGGAAGAAGGTTTTTTGGCGGTAATTTCCACGTTGAGTTATGTGGTGAGGCAAGCCAGGGAGGACTAGGCGGGCAGTGCGGGGCATGTCTTATAGTGGCTGACGGGCGGGAATTTTCTCAGACGGATATCGGGGGCCGAGGTCTCTGTCCCCCTGGGGTAAGCTGTCCCCCTGGGGTTAAATTGTCCCCCTGGGGTTAAATTGTCCCCCCTGGGGTTAAATCGAGATTGCTACTTCAACTACCAATGCAATGTCGGCAGGTTGCGGCAACCTGGGTCCGAACTCACTAATTGGCCGCTTGAGGACTATAGCGTCGGGCTCAGGTTCATTGCTCGAGTTATCTTCGGGGGCAAGATCGATTGGAGCTTCTGCCACCACGAAGGAATTTCCAAACAACTGCATCAGCATGAGGAACACTTTGTGGACCGCCGAAACATGGAGCCAACCTTTACCCATTTTGTTGAAAAGCTCCCCTTCAATCAGCTCCAGATGTTGCCCGTCCAACAGCCCTGTGGATTCCAACACACACACTTCTTCCCTACTCCACTTTTTACGCGGCAATTCTGGAATCTGAATCCCTGAGCTGGGCATGTTACGCGTCCTTGTTACGCATCCACGTGATCGGCAAAAAACAGATCTAGCGCCATCTTATGTTTCTCTGCCAGGTGACCGGAGAACTGCTTCATCTCGCTCTTTGGCATGGGTCGAAATGCTTTGGCGATGTTTACGTTTTGGGCAATGAATTCGCGCTTGGGCATGCCGATTACAGCTGTGGAGACGGGCAGCGACATGGAATACTGCACTAACTTTTCCAGAGGTGCCTTGTCTACCAGGCGTTCCTGGCCGAACACCTTCATCGCCATCACACCCATCTTCTTTTTTAACGCCACGGGCAGGGCCACGGTCTCAAAGCTATGGGCCATATCCAGATTCACATCCATGCCGCCGGGGATGTTTTTCATCCCAACTAGCGCGCCGTTGAGGGCCATCTGCGTGCAATCGAAATCGTTGCGCTCAATGGCCATCTTCAAAACGTCCGGGTTGTGATGACAGGTGATGCCAATGTTGGTGGCCACCTTCTGATCGCGCAGTTGGTACAAACGCTTCAACACGCCATCTGGGGCTTCAATGGCTTTCAGGTCTTCTTCGTCCATCAGCGCATGGACGTGCAGTACATCGACATGATCTGTTTGCAGACGCTTCAAACTGTCTTCAATGATGCGCATGGCTTCATCGCCTTTACGCTTGTTGATTTTTGTGGCCAGCCAGACTTCATTGCGACGAGTGGCCATCACCTTGCCGACGCGTGTTTCGCTGAGGCCATCGCCATAGCCGAATGCTGTGTCCACATACGTGATGCCAAGATCCAGCGCATGATTCAGCGCGTCAAGAGCCTGGTCTTCTTCTTTATATGACAGGAAGCGCGATCCGCAACCAAAGGCTAAAATAGAAACCTTTTTCGCGGTGCGACCGAGCGGGCGCATGGGCATCCCAGTGGCGGCATCAACCGTAGTGGAAGCGAGGGTCAAAGCGGCTGCGGCTTGCAGAAATTCACGGCGTGAGGTGGACATGCACGCTATGATATCGCGTCTTTCTAGGAAACGGTTTTAGGGGCAAGAAACATTTGATACCCAATGCCGCCCACTGCCGCTGTGCCAAGGCATACCAGCGAGACAGTAGGATTCATGCGGATGCCTTGGAAGGCGATCCAGGAGCCAACCAGGATGTAGAACAGCGGAATCAGCGGCCAGGCGAAGTTGACTACTGCCAGCTTCTGCCAACCGGCTCGCTGCCTGAAAATGAACAGGCTGGCTACGGCGATGACGCTGAAGGCGTTCAACAGAAAGCCGATGAAGAAAATCAAATCCTTGAAGGGTGTGAGGGTCATAAAAATGGTGAAGACACCCTGCATCAAAATAGCGTAGATGGGTGTGCGCCATTTGGGATGAACAATTGCTGCAGCGGGAAAGAAGGCTTTGTTCTTGGCCATGGCGTAGTAAACGCGCGGGCCGATGGTGACCATAGCGTTGACCGTTGCCATGAGCGACAGGGCCATGAGGAACCCGAAGACGCCGGATATGTGTGGGCCGAATAAATGGGATGCCGATAAGGTTCCAATTGCCACAACCCCTTTCATTTGCTCTAAGGGTTGGGCGTAAATGAACACCAGATTCAAGCCGACGAACAGGACCGTGACGATCAAGGTGCCAATGGTGAGGGCCAGCGGTAAGGTACGTTCGGGATTCTGCACTTCTTCAGCAACGTAAGTGGCTGCGTTCCAGCCGCTGTAGGCCAAATAGATGAAGATGAGACTGATGGAAAATTGCGAAGGAACGCTGCTGGTGCTGGTTCGAACTGCGCTTTGCGAAAAGTTGGCCCAGTTGCCGTTGCCCATGGTGAAGCCGAAAACAATGAAGCCGATGATCACTGCCAGCTTTACACCGGTCAGTACATTTTGAAGTTTAGCGATGCGTCCTATGCCGAACAGGTTTAAGACGGTGAACAAAGTGACCAGGGCACAGGCCAGCAAATGTCCCGGGCCCACCTTGATGCCAGCCAACAACCAATGTGCATTCTCAACCTTCACGGCAGGAAAGAAGTAGCCGACGTATTCGGAGAAGGCTAGCGCGGCCAGGGCAATGGGTCCGGAGAATCCGGCGACGAAGGAAATCCAACCGACCATGAAACCGGCGGCGGGTCCGAAGGCTTCCGTGAGGTAAACGTATTCTCCACCAGAACTGGGGAAGTTGATGCCGAGTTCGGAATAACAGAACGCTCCTGCCAGTGCGCATATGGCGCCGACGACCCAGATGGCGAGCACCGTAGATACATCGCCTAAGTCACCAGCAAGAAATCCAGTGGTGGTGAAAATTCCTGTGCCGACCATATTGGAGATAACGAGTGCAGTTGCGCTGGTTAGGCCAAGGTGGCGGAGAAGTGAAGGTTTTTCAGCCATGTTTAAAGTGTGAGTCCTCTGCCGGCGATGGACGAACCGCCATCGCAATTAAAAATAGAGCCAGTGATGTAGCTGGCGGCTTCAGTGCTTAGGAATAGCGCCAGATCGGCCAATTCATCGCGATTGCCCAGCCGACCCAACGGGACCCCACGCAGCACTTTGGCGCGATGCTCTTCAGAAGGCGCAAGTCGACGCATGCCTTCGGTGTCGTCGGTAGGACCGGGAGTGATGCAGTTCAAGCGGATTCCGTCTTTGCCCCATTCCAAAGCCAGGCATTGCATCAGCATTTCAACGCCTGCTTTGGCTGCGCAGACGTGCGATTGAAAGGCAGTGGGGGCTTGGGCTTGTCCGGCTGAAATGGCAATCACGCTGGCACCGGGTTTTCGTAGAAACTGATGAGCGGCGCGACATAAATTGAAGGAACCAAGCAGATCGATATCCATTACGGCTTTGAAGCCGTTGGAGGACATGCCCAATGCGGGAGCGGGGAAATTTCCGGCAGCACCGGCGATAAGAATATCAATGGGGCCGAAGAGTTCCTGGCACTTGGCCAAGGCAGCTTCGGTAGCAGCATAATCGCGAACATCAGCGGAAATGCCATCGGCTTTGCCACCAGCATCGACGATCAGTTTGATGGCGGCATCCAGCTTGGCTTGATCGCGACCTTGAATCATAACCGTGGCACCTTGCGAGGCTAAACGTTCCGCCATCCGTTGGCCGATTCCACTGGATCCACCAGTAACGTAGGCCGTCTTGCCAGCCAGCAAATTATCACGAAAAATTCCTGCCATGGTAGTAGTGGCAGGATAGCACGAAGCTGCCGGGTGAAGGGAGATTTGCAGCGGATGAAATAAGGGTTCAGCTAGCGGCACGCCATTCGCTGGCGGGGGCTTCCAAGGCGAATCTATAGGCGCAATAGACGTTGTCAAACACCTTGTCCCAACTTGCTTCCAGGGCGGCAGCGCGGGCGGCATTGCGCATTTGCTGATGACGGGCAAGATCTGTAACCAGATCCCGAACGCAATGGACATAATGTTCATCGCTGCGGGCCACAATTCCGGTGACTCCGTTATTCACAATATATTGTGGTCCGCCTTGATTGGTAACAATGGCCGGAACCCCACTGGCCAGCGCTTCCTGCACTACGTTGCCATACGTATCGGTACGTGATGGGAACAGAAAAAGGTCCATGTTGGCGTAGGCATTGGAAAGGGCTTCGCCTTGCAAAATCCCGGTAAATTCAGCGCGACGCAAGTGTTTCTTTAGATACTCACGTTCTGGCCCTTCGCCGATGATCAGAAAGCGATGATTTTCTTCAGCGAGAAGCTTTTCCACTTCTACGAACAGGCGGACATTTTTTTCAGGCTGCAGGCGGCCAACAAACCCAAGGACGAAATCGCCATCCTGACGGTAGCGTTTGGCGGGATTAAAAATGGTGGTATCTACTCCTCGGCGCATGAGGAAAGTCTTCTTGCCGGTTTTGGCTTCAAGAAGGCGAATCAGATCGGGATTGGGAGCCAGCAAGACGCGAGCGATGCGGTAGAACAGTGCCACCCCATCGAGCGTGCTGCGTTCGGTTAAAGCGGCTGCGAAATCGCGAAATTTATTAGGGATAAAGCTGAGCATGGAATGCAGCCGACGGGCGGCAAATTCATGCAGATTGGTATGCCAACTGGCTACCAGAGGGATGCCGCGGGAATGGGCGAAATAGGCGGCCAACATGCCAACGTCGCTGGGTCCGGTAAGGTGAATCACATCGGGCTGAAAGGATTCAAGGGCTTGCTCAATGACAAAGTAATTGCGCCAAAAAAGAGGGTCGAAGTAAAGGTCCACTTCGACGGGAAATTTGGCTCGACTGCGGCGGATTTCTAATGTGGTGACGCTTCCGTCGGTGGATAATTTATTTTGGGGACCAGCGTGGACGCTTAAAAATGGCAGGTTGTTGCGGCGGGCGTAGCCATCCAGTTGACGGCTGGTTAACGCAACTCCGTTAACCTCGTGGAACGAATCGGCAAAGAAGGCTACTCTGGGGGCGCTATTGCTCACGTTAGTTGCTCGCTCTTATTTCATAGACGGATTCTGTATTTCAAGGTTACACCAAATGCAGGGGCAGGTATTTTGGAGGTTAGCTGGTAGCGTTCACTTCGCGTTCTAATGCGCTCAGAGTGTCCAGAATAAGGTCGAACTTGGGAGGATCACCAAAGATCATCACGGCCATTTCTCTGTAGTCATGCCTCAACGCAGGAATTCTTTCCGGCATCGGCAGGAATCGCAGGCTACCGGGCTTTGCAATGTCATAGCGAGCCCAGGCCGCAGCGTAGAAGGCCTTCTTATGAGTAACCACCTGGGCGAGCAGTTCAAGGTCGGCCAGCGCTTCGGCTCTTATTGGACCAAGCGCCAACATGGCGACGTCATAGTAATGACGAGAGTAACGACCAGGAAGCGCTTTATCGTTCGGTCGATGGTATTCGGCGTGAAGGATTGTAGCTTTTTCCCAGAAGGTCCGTTTTGCCAACAGTGCTACCACGGGAATTTCCAGATCTTCGACAAAGTGGGGGAACTCTTCGGCGATAAAAGAGCGAACCATGAACCGATCGCGAGGTACAAATTCGGCGTGGGTGCCCATTTCTAAAATCACCTGCGGGCTGACGTAATGAGCAGTCTTGGAGGCTCCTCTTGGATATATGAAGCGAACAATATTCGCATCTTGCTGGCTTACTTCAAGGCTCCAACCACCACTTTTGCCTAGTACCTCCTCGAAACGGATTCTGAGTTCCTGAATGAATTCACCAGCGATATAGCGCTGGCATGCAGCCATCATCTCCGCTAGAATCTGGCCTTGTTTGGTTTTGGAAATACCATCTAGCCGTGGATCTTTTTTACCGGTGAACCCGAGCGCAGCATAATCTACGGCAAGATCAATATCTTCGGAGAAGCGGTAGATCGCATTGAAGATTTTGGATAGAGATGTTCCGCCTTTGAAAAGGAGTCGACCTTCAAAGGCGTCAATGGAGAACAATTGTTTCAACACCCAACAGACCCAGAAGTCTTTTTCTACAACGGCATCGGGTAGATCTTTGCGGTCCGCAGTTTCACCGAACACTTCGGCACGTCCTGACTCTGACATTTGAGCGATTCTATTCACTTTGATTTTCCAATTATTTTCTTTGCTACTTCGTAGATCCAATCTGCAGCGAAGCGGGTGTGCTTCAATAACTTCTTTTTTTCGGTTGCCGACAGTGAAGATCTGAGCCATGAAATTTCAGTTTCACCAATTCGGTCCTTGCCGTAATATCGGAGTGCCTGAATAGCCAATGCGAGCCGTCCATTGAGACCTGCGAGTGCGTTCGGTCGGGCATGCTTGAATCGTATTGTGCGGCGACCGATGACTACTTCTTTGTTTGGTCCGTCGGTCAAATAAATGATCTTCGCCGGAACTTGTGTAGATAAGCCAAGAAGATTCGCGGCCCAAGCACCATCTGGAACTATTTGCCATCTATGCCTTCTTGCCAAGGCCCTTGCGGACTCATCAATGTCCGGTTTGAGTTGCCCGCCCAGCAACGGATTTCGCTTGGGGAAATCATAGAGGCCACGTAGAACGCGACGGATTGTTCCGTCTTTGAGAAGTGCGGCGAAGGTGACGTCGATCATTCCTCGGTTCGCAATTTTTGTGAAGTCTTTTGCGGAAAACGCGTAGCCTTTTCCTTGTCGACGAATACGTGCAAGTATCTTAGATCTGCTGGTTTGCATGGGGTGACGGGATTTTTCGGATTTAGAAAAAGTATACTATTTTTTCTAAATGAAAGCGAGGGGAGGATTGGGGTGAGGGGTGGGCATGTGTTGGAAGGGTTTTTAAGCGATGATGCCTTTGGCGACAACTCCGGCAACGTCGGTAAGGCGGAAATCGCGACCTGAATAGTTATAGGTTAACCGTTCGTGATCCATGCCCATCAGGTGCAGCACCGTAGCGTGGAAATCGTGGATGTGCATGCGATCTTCCACGGCGTGGTAGCCCAGTTCGTCCGTTGCGCCGTAAATGAAACCAGGTTTAACGCCGCCGCCAGCCATCCAGATTGTGTAGCCGTAGGGGTTGTGATCGCGACCGTCGCCGCCTTGTGATACTGGGGTTCGGCCAAACTCGCCGGCCCAAATTACCAAAGTGTCTTTCAACATGCCGCGAGCCTTCAGGTCTTTCAGCAATCCGGCAATTGGCTTGTCCACTTCCAGAGCGTTTTCCGTGTGCTTGTTGAACAATTGACCGTGTTGATCCCACTTGTAACTGTGGGTGCATTGCACGAACCGCACATCTTTTTCAGCCAGACGACGGGCAAGCAGGCACTGCCAACCGAAGTCGGCAGTTTTAGGATCGTCCAGACCGTAAAGCTTCTTGGTGGCTTCTGATTCGTTCTCCACTTTGAACACTTCCGGGGCTTGCGACTGCATGCGGAAGGCCAGTTCAAAGGCCTGAATACGAGCTTCCAGGTTTGGATCATACTGGCGCATCTCCGCGTGTTTGCGGTTGATGTTCTGCAGCATGTCCAATTCAAAGCGCTGTTCATCGGGTCCCATTTTCTTGTTCATCAGGAACTCAATGGGCTCTTTTTCAATGTCGGCGACTTTTAGGCCGGAATGGCCGATGGGTGTGGCTTGAAACGCGCCGGGCAGAAACGCCGAGCTGTAATTCTTGGCACCGCCGTGTGACAAAGTTGGCTTGATGGTGATGTAGCCGGGCAGATCCTGATTCTCTGTGCCCAGCCCATACAGCGCCCACGAACCCATGCTGGGACGGACAAAGGTGCTGGAACCGGTAAAGGTTTGCAGCAGCGCCGCACCGTGGTCAACCCCTTCGCCGACAAGCGAACGAACCACACAAAGATCGTCGACACATTCGCGCACGTGAGGGAACAGATCGCTGACAGGGATGCCGCTTTGGCCACCGGGCTTGAAGGCCCAGGGGGATTTCATGAGCGGACCAGCATCGCCATCGGCAAAGGCCAGTGGACGTTTGAAGGGCAGCGGCTTGCCATGATCTAAAGTGAGCCGAGGCTTGGGATCGAAGGTATCGACAGCCGAAGGTCCACCGTGCATGAACAAGAAAATAACGCGCTTGGCGGTGGCGGGGAAATGAGGCTTTTTGGGGGCCAGTGGACCGCCGGGGCTCGTCGATGTAGTGGCGGCATCGGCCAACAGCGATGCCAGACCCAGGAAGCCGAAGCCGCAACCGGCAGCGCGTAAGGCGGCTCGACGGCTAAGGGGCTTTTCGCGACGTCGGAAGATCTCTTGAATGGGGTCAACAGGATGAAACATTTTTATAATCCTTGGACTTCAGTCGACAAAAATAAATTCATTGGAAGAAAGCAGAATGTGGCACAAGCTCTGCCAGGCTTTCTGGTCATCGGCTTGGGCGTATTTGCTCTTGTAGGAATCAATGTAACTGAGGGCTGAATCCACTTCATTGGCCCCTGGCTTGCGATTCAACACTCGAAGATAAGCACGCTCCATGCGGTTGGATGCGGAGAGCGCTTTATCGTCCACCAGTTCTTTGGCAATTGATCCGGCGCGGTCGGCAACAAAGGTACTGTTCATCATGAACAACGCCTGGGGGGCGATGTTGGTGATGTTGCGCTTACCGCTGATGGTGGTGGCATCGCCGAAATCAAACAAGTTCAACAGGGAAGGAAGATTGGCGCGGCGCAGCGGCAGATACACAGTGCGACGAGTTTCCTTTTCGGGATTAATGGACAGGCGACCGTTCGAGTTTTCGCCATCGGTACCGAAGCCTTTTTGCATGGTGCCGCCCATGGTGTAATCCAATTTGTTATCCAGCTTCAACAGGCCATCGCGCATCTCTTCCACTTCCAGACGACGACGGCCAAAGCGGCTCCACATTTTATTTTCAGGATCAGCTTTGAACGCGGCTGGCGTGATTTCACTGGACATGCGATAGGCGCTGGATAGCAGGATGGTCTTTTGCAATTTCTTCACGGACCAGCCGTTCTTGACGAAATCGGCAGTGAGGTAATCGAGTAATTCTGGATGCGTGGGACGCTCGCCCATCTTTCCGAAATTGTCAGGAGTACGAACCAGACCTTCGCCAAAAGTCCAGTACCAGACACGATTCACCATCACTCGGGCAGTCAGCGGATTTTCATCGCTGGCAAGCCAATTGGCCAAATGAAGGCGACCGCTTCCCTGCCCTGTATAGGGCTCCATTTTCGCACCGCCCAGAAGAGTTGGGACATTCTTGGGAGCCAGTTCACCGTGGCTGTTGTAATCGCCACGAATGAGGATGGTTTGGTCCACGGGTTTGGGCATTGCTTCATCCACCGCGCAGGCCAATTCGGGTTCAGTGGGCGCACCCTTTTTCAACTCTGCCAATTCGTTGTTAAGGACTTCTATCTTATCTAGGGATTCCTTGGCGTAGATCGATTTTCGATCCCCAGAGCGCACCACAAAAGGCCCACGTCCGCCGAAAGCATCCTTCAAGAAAGCATCCTTCTGTTCATCCAGTTTGGGCTTGTCTGGAGGAGGCATATTCATTTCTTTGCTCATCTTGCGATATTGATTGCGCCAGCGGGTTAGTGTCCGCTGCCAATCGGTCATACTCTTGGCAAGGCGTGTCTGGTACCCTTTGGCCACTTCTTCCAGTTGTTCGACGGGGGCGTTATGCCACTCATCCAGATGAGGAGTTACCGAACCTGGGGCCGGTTTCAAAAATCGAACAAAGCTGGAAATTATGTTTTCTTTGAGCTGTGTTTCCTCGGCCACTTTGGCGATTGCTTCCTTGCCATCATAGACGCGACGAGCGGCCATCATATAGCGGGGCAGCAGTTCCAATTGCTTCTTGGCATAAGTGGAATCTTCGGCATCAACAATGTCTTCCACCAGCATGGCCTTATCGCGGATTTTCGATTGGTAAGCTTGATACTTTTCGTTCTCTTCTTTGGAAACAAGGGGCGTGAACAGTAACTTGGATACGTGCGTTTCGGAATCCTTGAAGCTGCGTGTATTGGCGAAGTAATTCACCATGGAGTAGTAATCTTTGGTGAGCAGCGGATCGAACTTATGATCGTGACAACGTGCGCAAGCTAATGTGATTCCCAGAATGCCGCGGCTGACGGTATCTACCTGTTCATCGTAAACGTCGTAGAGCATCTTCATTTTGTCTTGCTGGGCAATGGCCTTGGCCCCTAATGCAAGGAACCCTGTGGCCACTACGCCGCGGGTGTTAGTGCTTTTGCCATCGGGCGAAGGCATTAAATCGCCAGCAATCTGTTCCTTGACGAATTGATTGTAGGGAAGGTCACTGTTGAAGGAATCAATGACGTAATCACGATAGCGATAGGCATAGGGATAGCGGTGATCTTCATCGTTGCCGGTGGAATCTGCATACCGGGCGACGTCCAGCCAGTGGCGACCCCAGCGTTCCCCGTAACGGGGAGAAGCCAGCAGTTTGTCGACAACTTTTTCGTAGGCATTGGGCGCGGCGTCGGAAAGATAGGCGTCGATTTCTTCCAGCGATGGAGGCAGGCCGGTAAGGTCGAAAGTGACGCGGCGAAGGAGGGTCAACTTGCTGGCAGCGGCGGCGGGCTGAATGCCTTTGGCTTCGAGCTTGGCCAGAAGGAAACGGTCCACCTCGTTACTTGTCCACGCGGCATTCTTCACGGCGGGGAGCGTGGGCTTCTTCACAGGTTGAAAGGCCCAATACTCTTTTTCATCTTTGGAAAAATTCTTGCCACTAGTGCGTACGCCACTCTTCGTTTGTGCGGCTGGAGCCGTTGCTGCTGCCGCTAGATTTTCAGTACCGGGCCAGGGCGCACCCATTTTTACCCAGGCGGCCAAGTTGGCTAAGACTTCATCCTTCAATTTGCCGGTAGGGGGCATTTTCAAAGTTTCGTCGTAACTGATAACTTTCAGCAGCTTGCTTTTATCGGGTGATTGCTTGTCCACCAGCGGGCCACTGGCACCACCGTTGACGAAGCCCTGGGCCGAGGAAAGATCCAGGCCCGCCTGCTTCATCTTGGCGTTATGGCACATCTGGCATCGTTCAACGATTACCGGGCGCACTGATTTTTCAAAAAATTCAATCTGCAATGCAGTTTGCGCGCAACAGGACGCGGCGAGGATGACGGTAAATCCAATGGAGCGAAGAAGCATAAACACACCTTTCACGACTTTTTGAATTTATCGAATGTGGAAGCGGGTTGTCAAGCCGACTTTAACGTTTAAGGCGGGGAGGTAGGATGCAGAAAATATGGCAGCGAAGCCTAACCGCCAGCGGCGGCGCGATTTGCTTTCCAGGAGATGCCTTCCCCAGCCATGGTTTCCACCAAGGATTCAAAGGCTCTTGGCTCAATTAAATAACACCTGCTGCCCTGATTCTCAACTGCCGATGCTTGGCCTTGGCCCGTCAACATGAGGCATAGCTGCAATTCCCCGGGAGTGAGTTGCGATGCGTCTAACCTGGCTGTCCCTTCTGGGCCTGCGGTTACCTTGCGTAATAAGCCACGCAGAAATGCCGGGTCGTCCACGCCTTCTAAGCGCGCTCCTGCCCGTAGCCATTGTTCTTCTCTTGATCCAAAGAAGTGCGGACCAGAAGCGTAGGCCAACAGAAACACAATGATATCTATGAAGGCTGCCAATACGAATGAAAATACATGTCGTGGGGTGGGTGCTGTTACCAGTTCGGTGACGGCCAACAATAAATCCTCTTGTCCGGACACTGTTTTATCTACGGAGGTTGCATAGGTAGGAATCTCTGGCTTTTCTGATTTAATTTGATGAAGAGTATGGCTTATTTCCGCCCAAGGGACGCTATCAAAGACTTCATGAAAAGCTCGTAACTGCTTTTCAGTGGGGTCTAGCGGCTTACTTTGATTTCGGAATCCGCGCAACCGAACCAAGCTGGATTCCAGTTGCTTCACCGTCTCATTGGCCAGCTTGGTATAGCGTTCAAATGCCGTGTAGCGGACTCCTTCGCCGGTGCCTTCCTTGTATGCACCGCCAACGCCGCGGGCCTCTTTGGCCACTGCTTCACGGATTTCTGAAAGGTACGGATCGGCATCTTGCGAAGCGGATATATGACCGTGAGATTTTTCGGCAACGGTCATTTCATCCAAGGCCAAGGCATGGCGTCGAGCTTCGCCCACGGCTGCGGCAAGCTGCTCTTCTGTCTTTTGTGAAGCAGCATTCAATGTGTCATATAGCTGCCGCTGCACCAATGCTGGCCGCTCTTTGGCAGCGAACCACGTATAGAGGCTGACGTAGGAAAATCCAATGGAGACCGTTGCCGTGATTGCATAAACAACGATCAACAATGCGCGCCCTGTTCGTGAAAAACCGATCAACCAGGCAACAAGAATCAAGGTCGCCTGCACGCCTAAAGAAGCCAGCAATGCAAACCATTGGGATAGGTACAGTTCCATGCCCGCCATGGTGGTGTACCAGGAAACGATGGAGAGCAGGCAACTGGCAACGAAAAGTCCGCTGACTATGGAACGGCTGGCTCCAGATCGACTAGCAGAAGCAGACGAATTGGATAAGGTGGAAAAAGACAAACAATCCTCCTGAATCCCCTACGCGTGCGATTTGGTATTTGTTCCCTGTTGCTGAAAAGATTTACCCAGGAACAAGAATATTGGGCGGATTTTTCTGCGTCCGTGGTTTGGTGCGAGCAGTTTTCAAATACTTTTCGATTGTCGCCAATATTGCCGGTTCCTGTTTGGCGACGTCTTTCGATTCGGTGGGATCCGATTTCAGATTGTAAAGCTCCAACGTGCCGCCGGGCTTGGGACGCACGGCCTTCCAATTGCCCATGCGGACGGCCTGCATAGGAATTTCATCAGGAAATGTGCCGGTTTTTGCGTCGTAACGGGGCAGCTCCCAATAAAGGAATTCAGCTTGATCCTGCTTGCCACCCAACAACGTTGGCAATACGGATCGGCCATCAATGCCTAAAGGTGATTGGGTGCCGGCAAGTTCGGCGGCAGTGGGCGCGAAATCGGCAAACATCCAGGGAAAGTCACTGGTTTTATCGGGTGCGATTTTACCGGGCCAGCGGGCGATCATGGGGACGCGAATGCCGCCTTCATAAAAATTTTGCTTGTGTCCGCGCAATCCCCCGGTGCTATTGAAGAATCCGCCGTCATCCCAAAGTGGCGTGGCGGAGCCATTGTCGGAAGTGAAAAAGACGATTGTGTCCTGATCCAGATTTTGTAGTTTCAATGCGTCCATAATGCGTCCGACGTAGCTATCCAAGCGCGATATCATGCCAGCATAGGTTGCTAGGGGCAAGGCTTGATTGGCATAGTGACCCGTGCGATCCACATAAGTTTTTGGTTCCTTGATTTTTTCCGAGTAGGGATCTACGGAATCCTTGGGGGCCAACAGCTCAAGGTGTGGAATGGTGAATGGGGCATACAGAAAGAATGGTTTTTTGGCGTTTTCATTGATGAATTGAAGGGCGGCGGCAGCACACAAATCGTTAGCATAGGCTCCGCGTTCCAACCTGTTGTTCTCATAGACAGGCACAATTTCGTTGTCCTCAATCAGAAAACCTGGATATTGCGAATGGGCATGGACCTGATGCAGGTATCCGTAGAATCTATCGAACCCGTGCTTGGAAGGAACGCCATCGGTTTTCAGGTCGCCGAGTCCCCATTTGCCAAAGCAGCCGCAAGTGTAGCCAGCCTGCTTCAGAGTTTGCGCCACGGTGTAATCGGAAGCCAGCAAAGGAACTCCACCGGGATTGGACCGGATGCTGGTGTGACCCATATGCAAACCGGTCATCAGAACTGAGCGGGAAGGGGCGCAAACAGTGCAACCGGCATAGGCGTTGGTGAAGCGGATGCCTTCCTTGGCCAGCCGATCAATATTGGGAGTTTGAATATGCTTTTGGCCGTAGCAGCCTAAATCGCCGTAACCCAGGTCGTCAGCCATGATCCAAACAATATTGGGCTTGCGACGGGTTTGCGCTGTTAACGTAGCGGCGGCGATGGTGGTGAGAAGGAATTGACGGCGATTCATCAATATTCAGTATCGCGGAACTGTAGAGTCAACGTCACGGCTCCATTGATCTATTCCGCCGGTAAGGCTGGTGCAATTTTCAAGGCCCTGTTGCCGAAGCCATTGCACCACGTTGAGGCTGCGCACTCCATGATGGCAAATGACTAGCAGCGGCGAAAGGTCCGCCTGTGCTTCCAGTTCCTGAATACGGGTTGGAACAGAGCCCATGGGAACCAGATTCGATCCGGCAATGGCAGCGGCTTGAAATTCCCATTGTTCACGAACGTCAATGATGCAGAATTTTTCTCCGGCGGCAATGCGTTGCTGTATTTGCAGCGGTGACAGCTCCATTTGGATTGATTCGGACACGATTTTCCCCTCGCTCGAATTGTAGTCATTCCAGGAGCGATGGCGCAAGAATCGGCGAAGGGGAAAACAAATCTGATTCGACATATGGCAAACTGGTGTGATTCTTGATAGCCTAAGAACAGCCGTATCGTGCCGGAGTGGCGGAATGGCAGACGCAGCAGACTCAAAATCTGCCAAGGTCTATCCTTGTGTGGGTTCAAGTCCCACCTCCGGCACCAATATTATTCCTTTGGTCATGAACCATCGGGTTGGCAATGTGGCGTAAATGGCGCAAACCCGATTCGATTTTCTGTCCGACCAATTTTCTCATCGCGCTTTAGCGAATTCCAACAGAGATCAGTTGTCCCGTATTTTGTGGAGCCGATTGATGGGCCTATACGGGTCACTCACCTATGCCCCCATCTGGACCGGGGAACCGTTGCGTCTGGAAGGTTGGCGGACGGCGCGCTTCTATTGCCCGGTGATGCCGGAATTGGACGTCCTGTTTCCACAAATGCAATTGGGTCGGATGGCAGGGCAGGAATTAACCGGGGAACGATTGGCGGAATGCCTGCATGAAGCTTTATGGGCTTGTGCTGAGGAACGAAGTAAGACGGCGCGTCCAGACCGCCGCTATGCACCCAATTTGCGACCACTGGCACACTGGCAAACCAGCGTCCAATTTCAACGCAAGAATCTGATTGAACAGATGGTGCAGTTCGCCAGCAAAGATTTTACCGGCTTGGCAAGTCTGCTATTGCAAGGCAGCTTGGCCGATGGCGGGGTGGTGGAAGGTTATAGCGATTGCGATGTAATCGCGATTTTGCGTTTGCCACAATCTACGGAAACTTTCCTGAAGCAGATCAGCTCTGTTTTTCAGATCAATGATTTCCTGTTGGCGTATCAGCCTTTGATGCACCACGGCCCGATGATTTATTTTCAGGAGGCACTGGGTTGGGCTACGGAATCCACTTTGCCATCGGCGATATTGGCGAACTCTGTGCTACTGGTTGGCCAGGCACCTGAAGTGGAATACGTCAATGGCGATTTGGAAGCGGGCCATGCCATCCGGGTTTTTGAACGATTCTTTGAACGCAATTTCTTGCGTGCGGCGCAGTTGGAAACTGCATTTGATGCGCTTTGGTGGATCTCCTGCACCAGTTTAGTTCCCTGCCTGGAGTATCAATTACAAGAGCGTGTCTCCGTTTGGAAGCGCGATTTGTTGACCAACATTGACCATCCCTTTCTAAACAAGACCACGCAGGCGCGGTTGGCTTTGGGTCATTGGATGAATTCCCGACTGGCTGATGACAACTGGCCAGTAAGGGGTGTGCTGAACCCTGGCCTTTGTTTAAGGCAACACAAGCAGACCATGAGATTGACTGCTGCAGAGCGGGAATCGATGGGTCTGGATGAAGGGTCGCTGGAAGAAGGTCGGCGGTACATGTGCCTGGCTGCGGCGGAATTGTTTGAATTAAACCATCGGCAACTGTTTGGAGCGGAGCCGGTGATGGTTGGTGGCTGGCCTTATGAAGTGGTGGATCGCCCCAAAACAATGGGTTTGAAAGAGTATGACCAGTTGCGCGACGAATGGAAAGAGCGGGCCATGGCCAGTGGGAAAGTAGAAGCGATCTATGAGTATGGTTCAGTGGAATGCCCTGGGCTTTCCGATTTGGACTTGTTGTTTGTGCTGCGTGATGGCATTGGCAAAGAATTTTTTTCCAATCTGCGATTGTCCGAACGGCAACAATACCTAATGGGCCACGATCCACAGATTCTGCCACTGGATGCGGTTGAAGATTTTTCGACTATCTATCCGATGATGGCCGTGCGCCGTTTAGTTGGGCGGGAGTTGCCGCTGCGCGATGCGCAATCCATGCCGAAAAATACGGTGGCCGTGGCCATCACCGCTTATAACTGTCGAAAATACCCTGGCGACTTGTTTACGCTGGCCGATTGTCAGCAGACAGACTTCCGCACCATTCTTGCTTTCCTGCACAGTTTCACCCATGTTCGACAAGCCCTTTTGCTGCTTGGCTGTCGCGTTCCAGCATCGGTGGAACTGTGCATTGCGCGGGATCAGGAACTGCGCAAAGAATTCCTGATTGAAGGGAATTTACTGAGCGGAGAATTGGGTCCGGCGATGCGGCTGATGTTGGATGCCAGCGCCGGATTGCTGTTTGAACTGGAGCAATATTGGTTGCGGCGCATTCCCTGGTTGCACGAGGTGCTGCCGGTTTCAAGCACGGCTGAAATCGCGGCTAGAATCACGGCAGCGAAAGAATCCAGGGATTTCGGATCAGTGGGGTTATCAGGAATATTGGACGTTATCTGTTCCTATTTGAGTGATGCCAGTTCGGCTCCCTGGATTGAATCCCAACGGGTAACGGAATTGTTGGGCGTGCTTTCCAACTACCGCAAACACAAACGTTCGTATCTGGATAAAATGCAGCGGGCAGGCTTGCTTGCCGATACTTATATTGCCGATCCGCAGCACTTGACCGATGCCAGGACCATTGGGCAACGTTATTTTTTTGAGATAAGTTGCGCCGGTGAACAAGCTGGCCGCGGAGCGATTCCAACTCCGGAATGGGGGGACCCATGGTCGTTTCGTGTCGGCGGACAAGGGAACAACCTCTGCGTGGCCGGATGGTCTATTGCTGAAGATTGGGGCTCTTGGACGTGCGGTAAACAAGCTCTTTTATTGATGCGTCTTGCTGGAAACTTTTCCTGCCAATTGACCTTCGATGGCTACGGCTTTGTTACGGAGAACCATCGCAGTCAACGGATTCGCGTGCTTGCTAATGGTCATCGGGTGGCGGAATGGCTGTTCACGTTTGGTGCGCCAATGCCCAGGCTGACCGTTCGCATCCCTCAGGAATTGCTGCTGGTGGGAGGGGAATTGCTGTTGACCATTGAGTGTCCCGATGCACGGAGTCCAAGGGCGCTGGGGCTTTCCGATGATGCGCGGTTGCTGGGGCTTGCCGTGCGTAGCGTCTGCGCCAATCGTATGGCGTCACAATCGGCATAGATGAATCAGAATACACAGGGCCGCTACCTGCTGCTGGCCACTGCGTTTCTGTTTTCTACTGGCGGTGCGGCAATCAAGGCGTGCCAATTGAATTCCTGGCAGGTGGCTGGATTCCGATCGGGCGTGGCGGCATTGGCGTTATGGCTGCTTCTTCCAGAGGCCAGAAAAAGTTGGACCTGGCGTATGGTTCCGGTGTCCTTCACTTATGCGGCCACCTTGATTCTTTTTGTGTTCGCGACCAAAAACACGACCTCCGCAAACGCCATTTTTCTACAGGCCACTGGACCGTTATACCTATTGTTCGCCGCACCCATCCTGTTGCGGGAACCTGCGCGTGGAGGCGATTTCCTGATGGCCGGATGGCTGGTATTTGGGATGAGCCTGTTCTATTTCGATTCCACGAAAGTGAGTAGCCTGGCCCCGCATCCAGCCTTTGGAAATGCGCTGGCGGCACTCAGTGGGCTTACCTGGGCGGGGACCTTGTTGGGCGTACGTTGGCTATCCAAAGTGCAAGGCGGCAATTTAGCACCGGTGGTGCTGGGCAATGCGATCACATTTTTGATCACACTGCCGATGGCGTTGCCGGTAGACCGTTTGAGTATGCCTGACACGCTGGTGATTTTGTACCTTGGCATTATCCAAATTGGACTGTCCTACGTGTTGATGAGTCGGGCCGTGCGCCATGTGGAGGCACTTGCGGCATCCCTCATTCTGTTGGTGGAGCCAGCGTTGAACCCGCTATGGACATGGGTTGTACACCACGAAGCACCAAGCCCACAGGCTATGGCGGGGGGCGCCATTATTCTGTTGGGTATTTTAGTGCACACTGCCTGGCAGGCTCCTCAGACTTCTAAAATTTCCTAAAGCCAAACCATTTGAACCCGATGAGGTTATTTAACAATAACCCGTTGGAGATGCTATGGCTCTGGATGTTTTGATAGTTGACGATTCTGCTGCGATTCGAAAAATCCTGCGCCGCGTATTGATTCAAGCAGAGGTGTCACTGGGCGTTGTGTATGAGGCAGGGGATGGGATTGAGGCTTTGGAGTGCTTGAAAAATAACACCGTTGGTTTGATTTTTTCAGACATCAACATGCCCAATATGGATGGCATTCAGATGCTCCGGGAAATAAAAGCCAATGACCTTTGGAAATCCATTCCAGTGGTGATGATATCAACCGAGGGAAGTCAGGCCAAAGTGATGGAGGCAGTGAGTTTGGGTGCCAACGGCTATGTGCGCAAGCCATTTACAGCAGATCAGATTAAAGAGAAGCTGGCTGGAATCATCCAATGACATCGTCAACAATAACCAACCAGGAAATGCAGGAGTTGCTGATCCACTCTGTAAAGAAAAGCACCGCCAACGTGTTTAGCACCATGTTGGGCTTAGACGTTGAGGCAGGCATTGCCATCACCAACAGCGGGTCTCAGGGGCCGACGGATGGGGTGGTCAGCCTGATTGGTTTAACTGGTCCTTGGATGGGAACCGGAAGCATCAGTTGCAGCCCGCAGATCGCCTGCAAGATATCCAGTGCGTTGCTGCTGACTGAATTCGCCGCAGTAGATGAAGAGGTGCTGGATGCCATTGGCGAAATTACAAACATGGTCATTGGCAACGTCAAAACAATGCTGGAAGAAAAAGTGGGCAGCATGGGTTTAAGCATCCCGACGGTAATTTTCGGACGAAACTTTTTGACAAAGTGCGGCGGCAGCAACGGTTGGACCGTGGTGCCGTTTCAGTGTGGTGCTGAAAAGTTGCTGGTGCAAGTTTGCCTGATTCAGAATGACGCGGGTAGACAAGGAACTGTGGGCAGACTACACAGATCAGGAACAGATCATGAATGACATTTTGGAAACTTCGGACGCACATGTTGCCGCCCACGTTGGTTCGCAGCGAAATCTTAGTGCCTCAGCGAAGCCGCAACCGCCACCGGAAAAGTATGTCCGGTTTCGATTGAGCAAGCAAGCGTTTTGCCTGCGAGCGGAAACGGTGCGCGGTGTGATGGGAGCGCAAAGTCTGATTCCAGCATTGAATTCAGGCTTCGACACGGTTGGGTTTATTTTTAGCCAAAACAAAGCGCTTGCTGTTTTGGATCTGCGACCGAAGTTGAACCTTCATCCTGCGGAAGTATCGGCCAAAGGAACCATCATTCTGGTGAGCCTTCCATCTGATCCTCAAATCAGGGCAGGGATTATAGTGGAACAATTGGAAGCCACCGTAGAGTTCGGCCCGACAGCGGTGATCAACGAACCGCACCCGCAAATCCCATTACAATTTCTTCGAGGAAAAGTTCAGCTTGAGGACGAAACAGTATGGGTGCTGGATTTAGATTTTTTACTGAATCCGGTTCATTTGCGTCGGCTGGAAACTTTGTCCTACTAATAGATCGTCGATATGGAGTCGGATTAAGCGGTGGCTGTTTTGAACCCTTTGTTCAACCACTTTTCGGCTTCCACCGCTGGGATTGGTTCGGCGAACAAATGACCCTGCACCAAATCACAACCAGCTTTGCTGAGCATATCTAATTGCTCTTGCCGTTCCACCCCTTCAACAATCACTTTGAGTCGAAGGGAATGGGCCAGGGAAGTGATGGTTTGGATCACGGAATAACTGGTGCTGGTTTCCGACGTCATCTCCTTCAAAAAGGACTGGTCGATTTTTAACTGGTCTGCTGGCAGTTGACGCAAGTAGTTGAGCGATGAGTAGCCTGTACCGAAATCATCAATCGCAATACCCACCCCAATAGCCCTTAGCAACAACATTTTTGCCGATGCTTCCTGCATATTCCGCATGATCAGACTTTCCGTAATTTCCAAAGTCAGATAGCGCGGATCCAGCGAACTGATGGCCAGTGCCGAAGCTACAATATCGACGAAACCTGGCCGGTCGAATTGCAAGGGAGAAACATTCACGCACACCCGAACGGGATCGTAACCAGACCTTTGCCACGCGGCGGCTTGCAAGCAGGCCTGTTCCAACACCCAAGTACCAATGGGAAGAATGAGGGCGGACTCTTCGGCAATGGGGATAAATTCCATGGGCGCAATTCGCCCAAGGTTGGGATGCTGCCAGGAAAGAAGCACTTCAAACCCATGCAACTTTCCATTGAGGTGCAATACCGGGTGGTAGTTCAGGCGCAGTTCCCGATTTTCAATGGCCCTTCGCAGATGGAATTCCATTTCCAAACGCTGCACGGGAGTTGATCCGGATGTGGGTGTGTAGATCACCAGTTCGTTCTTGCCCAGATTCTTGGCGCGGTACATGGCGTGATCGGCGTTGCGCAGTAGTGAATCCATGTCAACGCCATCTTGCGGATGAACGCTGACGCCCATGCTGGCAGTAAGGTGAAGCTCATAGCCTTCCACTTGGAATGGAGATTGGAAAGCATTGAGGAATCGGCGTGCCCGATCTTTGACTTCCTCCGGTGGATTGCAATCTTTCATCACCACCACAAATTCATCGCCACCAAAGCGCACAAGAAAATCGTTAGGGCAAAGGGCGTGGCGCAATCGCATCCCAATTTGTTTTAGAAGAAGGTCTCCCACAAAATGACCCAGCGAATCGTTGATCTGTTTGAACCGGTCAAGATCAAGGAAACCAAGCGCTATGGAATCGTCGGCAGCTTTTGCCTGCTCAATGAATTGGGGCATCAGCGCTTCCAACTGGTTCCGGTTGGGCAAGCCAGTGAGGGAATCATACTTTGCCTGATACGCCAGAGTTTCAGTCATCTGGCGATGTTCCAGAGCGATTGCTGCAAGATTCACGGCAGACTTAATCCAATCGGGATGCTGATCGAGCGTAGTCCCTTCAAAATGATAAATAGCCAACATGCCAAGCACCGATTCATTTGCAGCCAGGATGGGAACCTTCAGAAAAAGGTTCATTGATTTCATGCTGGGCTGGACATCTTTTTTGGTGTGATGAATTTGAGTGAGTGCGAACACCGTTGGCTGGGTCAGTAACTGATGTTGATATTCAATTGGAAAAGAGTGGGCAGCCTCACAGGAAAACATATCGCCTTGGACGCGAAAAATGGCAACGTAGGCGTGGGGAATTTGTCTTTCCAGCTTGTGCGCCACCAGCGTAAGAATTTCTGCCACGGGGGCATTGCGCCCAATCAACTCAAGAATGCGGTTGCGATCTTTTTCAAGGAGGATTGCCAAACGCGGCGTGGTGACATCGCGAACTACGCTGACCCAGTGGCGCAGCTTCCCGAACTGATCCATAATTGGTTCGCAGCGAACATCCAACCAGCGCACGCGCCCGGCTGCCGTATGCGATTCAAACACTGCCTGGGCCGATTTCCCAGCAGTAAGACTACCGGCTATCTTCACTGCTAAGTCACGATTTTGAGGAGACAATTTGTCGATCAAATAGCCTACCGGTTTGCCCACAAGCGGGGAATCGTGATCCTCCAATAAAGTTTGCATGGCTGAATTTGCGTATTCAATGATGGGCTCAGAGCTTTCTGAAAAACCGGAGTTGGCCACCAGCACGGCATCATGAGCCTCGGAAATCGCCGATTCCAGGATGCGCAATTTTTCTTCCACCGCACGATCTTTGGTGATGCTTCGGGCCTGGATCACAATGCCCTGAATATCGGGATCGTGCAGCAGATTATTGGCGGTTACTTCCACATCCAGAAGGGAACCGTTGGTGGCCTGCATACGAAGTTCGATTGCCGGACAGGTCTCACTGCTAACCGACCATTGAAGAAAGGCGGCTTCATAAATGGACCGGTCCTCAGGATGAATGTAATGGGAAAGAAAGTTTTGCTTCCATTGATCTGGAAGAATGCTTAGATCACGCTGCAGGGGAGGGCTTGTATATTGCAAATAACCTTGGCCATTGAGAATGCAAAGGTAGCCCACCGCATCCTCAAGAAGGTGGCGGAACTTTTGCTCACTTCGGCGAAGTTCGCTTGCGGTGTTGCGTCTTTCTTTTCCCAGAAACATGAGTCATTAGCCAACAGCTCTAGAATCGCACTATCTGCGATGACTACCAATAGCGCACCGCTTTCTTTTACGGAAAATAAAGCTAGTACTTCAACGGCACTCGATCGGAAGTTTACTAGTTTAGCCCGATAGGTTCACCCATCTGTATGAGGGCTAGCCGAACTGGTTAACCGGAGGATTAGCCAGGATCACCTGGGTGGTGGAAGGTGCGTTAGACCCAGAAATACGAAGGTGCCAATGGCTGCAACAACGGCGTGAGGGATGGTCAGGGATCGGGCATTTGCAATGGAAAGTTCCGGCCGACTTAAACTCGGAGAGCGCAGCAGCAACAGTTCCTTCACAATAAATACTGAATTTTTCAAGGCCCTCCACAGGCCACCTTTGAACAACAAATAGCCGATGACGATCACGCCACCCAGAATGGAAGTGATTATAAAGATGAAGATCCAATTTGGAAATCCGCTGATGGCCCCAATGGCTGCCATCAATTTCAAATCACCTGCACCGCGTCCCTGAAGCAAATACAAGGGCAGATAGAGAGCGACGGCGCAAAGGAATCCAAGTGAGGTTGATCGCATTCCCGCCCAGCCGAACAGGTAACTATTTGCCAGCAGTCCAACCGTTAAGCCAGCAACCACCGCCCAATTCGGAATGCGACGACTGCGAATATCTGTGACTGCCGTAACCATGCATAACAAGATCAAACTAACTTCAAGGATGGGGGCCAGTGGAGTCATGCGCGCTAGTCAATGGCTGGCTTCCGCTTGTGCCAATCGGTTCGATTCTGAAATTCCGTGCCGATTAAAAGAATGGAGTTTTCCGTCCAGGGTCGGCTCACCAGTTGCATGCCTAAAGGCAGACCGCCCGCAAATCCGCAGGGCAGAGAAAGCGCAGGCAATCCGGCCAGATTCCCCGCTGCACCAAGGTCACGCAGACCTCGTTGATTCGTCTTGAGGGAAGTTAAGGACGAACGGTCTAGCGGTTCATTCAATCCACTGGCAACGCTGAATCGACTAGGGGAAATAAGAACATCCACATCGCTAAACAGCTTAGCTAAAGACTGTTGCACCAGAGAGCGGATGCGCATGGCTTTTAAATAATCTTTGGCGGGAATTTCCAGACCAGCTTTCAAGCCGGCAATTTGACGCTGATCCGCGAGCTGGTCAATTCTGCCATCGGCAATCAGTGGTTCGAAAATCGAGGATCCTTCAGCACCAATAATAGTGCTGGCCACCGCGTTATATGGGAAATCCGGCAGTTCCGTTTCCACCATTTTTGCGCCTAAAGAACGAAACACTTCCAGCGCCGAGGCAAACACTTTTCGACTTTCCTCATCGGCGACGCGATCCAGATCGGAGGGGGCGAATCCAAAACGCATTTCCGAAATTGGTTTCTGATACTGCGGCCCGTAGAAAAAAGATTTGCCTGCGGATCCGGGATCATCTTCATCGCCACCAGAAATCGCTTGCAGGATATGACCGCAATCAGCAGCGCTGCGGGCCATGGGACCAATTTTATCCATCGTCCAGGAAAGCGCCATTGCCCCGTTACGGCTGACGTAACCATAGGTGGGACGCAGCCCTGTGACACCACAAAACGCCGACGGAGTCAGAATGGAGCCCCAAGTTTCCGAACCAATCGCAAAGCCCACTAATCCAGCAGCAACCGCGCTTCCCGGACCGCTTGATGATCCGCCAGACCAACGAGATTTATCCCAGGGATTGAGACCCGGCCCTTGCAGGGAAGCGGCAGCGTAACGGTATCCGCCGCCCCCTGCCAGTTCCACCATGGAAAGCTTACCGGTCAAGATAGCGCCAGCGTTCTTCAGCTTCTTGATCACCGTGGCATCTTCATCGGGCTTCTGGCTCGCGAAAGGCTTTGCACCCCAAGTGCAAGGAGCACCAGCGACGTCCAGCAAATCCTTAACACCACACGGAACGCCTTGCAGAGGGCCTCGCAAACGCCCTCGCTTGATTTCTCTATCCACATCTTTGGCGTGGCTCAAGGCAGATTTACGCAAGGAGTGAGCCAGCGCATTGTAAGCGGGGCCAAGCTTTTCCAGGCGGTCACAATAGGCCTTGGTCAGTTCCACTGCGGAGAACTCTTTGGAATTCAACCGCTGGTTGAGTTCCGTCAATGGGATGAAGAAAACGTCGTTTCCAGGGGATTTTGCCATGCTTATGCCTTGAATTGGAAAGCTGGTTCGGTGTGCATCGGAATAGAAAAAGCGGCAAGTTCCACTGACAATGATTTTGTCCGTGCACGCGCTTGATCGGTATCTTCAACGACTGTTGCTGGCAAAGTTTGCGGTTGTTGTTGCGCAAACAAAGGGAGCGCTGCAAAGTAAGCCGCCCATTGGCGACGTGTGAATTGCGAGGTCATTTGGCTATTATCCTTGAAATCGGCGCTGCGGAGATTATCCCGCCAACGCTTCTAACGCAGCACGTTCCATGACTGGCTTTGGTGCCGATTCCCCAGTCCAGATGCTGAACTGCTGCCCGGCTTGTTCCAAAAACATTTCTATACCGGCAATCACTTCCCTGCCCTGTTCTTTTGCCCGTTTGATAAGAAGCGTTTCCATTGGATTGTAGACCATGTCCATTACCAGGTCGGCTGGAATCACATCGGGAAAAAAACAATCATCAGGACTGGGAAACATTCCAATGGGCGTGGCATGCACAACGGCGTCGAAGTGCTGTGACTTCAATTGCTCTTTCATCAAAGGAGTGGCCCCGCATACCTTGCACAAGGCTCGTACACGGTCAGGATTGCGTCCGGCAATGGATACCTGCGCACCGGCGTCGGCCAGTGAGAAGGCTGCGCCACGGGCTGCGCCACCATTACCCACAATCAGAATGGACGATTTTGCCAAGCGGATTTTCTTACTTAGCGGACCGGTAACACCAACCACATCGGTATTGGTTCCCCGCCATTTTCCAGCCTTCTTCCATACGGTGTTGACGGCACCAATACGACGAGCCAGCGGATCAACAACATCCAAATAACGGATGATCTTTTGCTTGTGGGGAATGGTGACCGAAAAGCCTGTGATGGGCATTTGATCGGCCAACAGCATGAAGTCCTTCAAATGCGTTGGTTGAACCAGAAAAGGTAAATATACGGCATCGATTCGGCGGGATTGAAAAGCGCGATTGTGTACGGCAGGCGAAATAGAATGTCGTACAGGATTGGCAATCACTCCATAAATTTTGGCGGCCTTAGTGAATTTATCAATGCGATACAAGTTGCGCAGATGACCAGCGCTGACTTGCCCAGGGGCCGTGCCTTCTGACGCGTTGGGAGCGGCGTATGTGTAAAGAGCACCCATCGCCGGGGATAGCACTCGTGTAGGAAAACCCATTTCGCCCATGGCTAACAGAACCAGCGGATCGCGCTGTCGGCCTTTGGCCAGCGACAATATTTTCTGACTGTCCGATGGTTTCTTGGCCGTAGTCACTAACTTGTAAGCGTAGGCGGGAAACTTCATCAGGCGACGCAGAACAGGCTCCATTGGCGGGGTTCCGTCAAAGTTGTGGTAACTGATGATCAAATGGCACTCAGCTCGAAGATGTTCTAAACGAGCGTAGGCTGCCTCTGCAGTTTCCACTTCCACGTCTACGGCGCGGGCACCAGCTTCGACGGCAGATTCCAAAATCCGAATCTGTTCGTCGATACTGCCATTAAATTTTCCATGATTCTGATGTCGTCGGCAGGTTGCCAACACATTGCAATCGGGGGTTTTGTCTAAAAACTCGCGAATCACTTTCACCCCGTCTTCAGGATGAGGAAGATAATCCAATCGGAATTCCAGAAATCGCTCACCCGCTGCAGACTCGGCGCGCGCGTGGGCGAGGAGTTGTGTAGGATCAGCGAACCCGAGAGCGATACAAACTTTGGGGAGTGGCGATCGAGAAGGCATGTGCCAGAAGTTCTTTAGAGTAGCACGTGCTAGGACCTAAAGAATTGACGAACTTTTTCGGCCACTTCCTGAACCTGAGAATCGGTCATGCCCGGCCACAGCGGTAGCGACACAATTTCCTTGGCCGCCTTTTCGGCAACGGGTAAATCTCCGCGCTTTTGCTTGCAATCAGAAAAGGCCGGATGCAGATGCAGAGGCACCGGGTAGTGCACTGCTGAACCAATGCCCAGTTGAGCCAAATATTTGCGCAATGAATCGCGACGCTTCACACGGACAACATATAAGTGGTTCACTGAGCCTGGGACACTTTGCAAACGTCGCACCGCTGGGACACCGTCAAGAAGTGCGTCGTACAGCGCCGCCAATTTCGCTCGCTCGGCATTCCAGGTGTTCAAGTGCGGCAGAAAAGCTCGCAGATAACAAGCATGGATTTCGTCCAGGCGGGCATTGATGCCACCGCGCATTCGGCTCACTTGTTCCCCATTCTTGCGGCCACCATCACGCAGACAGGCCAGCCTGGAGGCGATCCTGCTGCTGGAGGTAACAATGGCACCGCCATCGCCCAGGCAGCCCAGGTTCTTGGTGGGGTAAAAACTATAAGCGACATATGGAGAAAAGGCAGTGAAGGGCTTTCCTGCGGAAAGCGCACCGTGAGCCTGGCAGGCGTCCTGCACAATTACTAAACCGTGAGATCGTACAACCGGGCGCCACTGGGCCATATCACAAGGCCGCCCATACAAATGAACTGGAACCACAGCACCAGTCCGCCGGTTGACGCGATTCGCCGCATTTTCAAAATCGATGAGCAGCGTGTCTGGATGGACATCGGCAAATACGGGAGTGGCCCCGGCAGCTTGTATGGCCACACCTGTAAACGGAGCAGTCAGCGCAGTAGTTACCACTTGATTCGTAATGCCCGCATCGCGCAGGCACAGCTCAATTGCAGTGGTGCCGTTAGAAACTCCCACCGCGTGCTTCGCTCCAAATGCAGAAGCAAACTCCCGCTCAAACTCGGCTACTTGGGGTCCCAAAATATAGTGGGAATGCTGGTCCATTTGATGCAGATTGTGACGCCACGCGTCCTGAGTTCTGGCCAACGGAATGCGAAGATTCACCATGGGAATGCGCATAGTTAGTGTTTCAGGATGACCAATTGAAAGTAGAGCCGTATCAGTTGGGCCAAGGTTTTTAGTAGTGATCGGACGCGGAAGAACTGGCTGCGACCATGCAGACGCGGGTAATGATGAATGCCCGTTTCCACCACTCTACAACCACTTAATTCCAACCTCCGAACCAGTTCCACACAAATAGTTCCGCTGGTAGAAGT
>JANMWO010000612.1:0-25535 GCA_031394025.1 Acidobacteriota bacterium | reverse complement strand
GCTTTACTAACATGCCGACCAGTTTCGACATCCCTTATGACACAGCCTCTTTCGCTGATTTCGGCATTAAGGGAATTCCCAAAACCAACTTCGACGTATCGAACAACCACGGACTTTCGCGCTTCTCTCCGGGTGGGTATTCCGAATTGGGCGCGCGTTCGTTTTGGCCCAATACCAATAACTTGAAGGTCTATCAATTGAACGACACACTTTTCCAAGCCTGGGGCAAACACAATACTCGTTTCGGGGTTGAGTTCAAGCGCGAAAATGTGTTTCGTAATGCCGCCCGTTTCGCGCGCGGTCAGTTTGTTTTCGCCCGGGAGTTCACTGCTAATCCAGCGAATCGTGGTGCCACCGGGGATGGCCTTGCGGAGTTCATGTTGGGTCTGGCCAGTGGCGGCACCATCGGCAACGAAAATGGCGAGAACTTATGGGTAAACAATTTCGCAACTTTTGTTCAGGACGATTGGAAGATCACTCCGCGTCTGACCTTGAATCTGGGCCTTCGCTACGACATTTTCTTTGCCCCCACATTTCCCGATGGCGGTGTTTCTACATTTGACCTGGACTTTTCCCGCACTGGATCAACAGATATCCAATTGAAGCAGACAAACATTAAAGGTTCCTGCGGCTGCAAAAATGATCTGAACAATCTGGCGCCCCGGGTGGGACTGGCCTACCGTTTAACGAACAAAACAGTGGTTCGTTCCGGCATTGGTCTGATCTACGCGCAAGCCGATGCACTGCAAACACAATGGGCCCGTGTTCAAAATCAAGCACCGGATTTCGTTGAAATTGGGTTCGGTACCATTGACCGCATCAATCCAAGATTGACCCTCAGTGGAGGGTTCCCGGCAGTGCAACTTCCCGCGACTTCTGTGCCCGGACCCAACTCAGTGGCGATTGATGCGCCCAACAAATTTCTTCCAGCGCAATATTCCAACCAATGGTTTTTTGACCTGCAACGCGAACTTATTTTGGATACGCTGCTTACGGTCGGGTACAGCGGCAACAGCACTCACAAGCTGCTCACTGGCATTAATTACAATATTCCGTTCAATATTGTTCCCTCTTCCATTCCCGTCGCCAACCTTCGGCTGTGGCCCTTCTACACAGCCGTCAATCGACAGGAACCTTTGGGCAACTTGAGTTACAACGCGTTAATGGTCCGGCTTGAAAAACGCTTTTCCAAGGGCTTGACGTTTCTTTCTGCTTACACTTGGTCCCATGCTATTGACAATGTGGACGAAGTGGGCAACAACGATGCAGGCACGGTCTTGAAGCCCTGGGACCGCCGGTTGAATCGGGCCAACTCTCTTACCGATGTCCGCCATAATTACGTGCTCAGCACAACCTACGAATTGCCTGTTGGCAAAGGAAAACATTTCCTGGCCACTACGAATCGTCTAACGGATGCGGTCCTTGGTGGTTGGCAAGTGAGCGCAATCGTAGGCCGCACCAGTGGGCTGCCCTTTACCGTTACTACCAGCGGCGGCATCACGAATGCTGGTGGCGCGGATCGACCAAATCGACTTGGTGTGGGCACTGTACCTGCTGATCAGCGGACCATTGATCGGTGGTTCGATTTAGCTGCCTTCCAGGTGCAACCCAACTACACTTACGGAAACTCTGGCCGAAATATTCTCACTGGCCCAACCTTGAAAAACGTGGATTTTTCATTGGCAAAATCATTCGCCTTTGTGGAACGCGTCCGTTTGCAGTTCCGTGCGGAAGCCTTCAATGCCACCAATACTCCGTTTTTTGGACTACCCGGAAACAATATTAACGGTGCTGGGGCAGGGCAGATCACCAGCGCCGGGGAACCACGTCGTGTTCAGTTCGCATTGAAACTGCTGTTCTAAAAGGGACAAGCGAAAGAACGTCCCACTATAATAGAGGGTGTTCCGTAACGCTGCTGCTGGAAATGCCGTCATCTCTTATACTTGGAAAACTATGAAGAAGTTATTGTGTCTAACTATTGTTCTGACTGCTGCAATTCCGCTGCTTGCAGGCGATTGGCCCGATTGGCGCGGTCCTAAACGCGACGGTAGTTCGCCGGAAAAGAACCTGCCCAACACCTGGTCTCCCAAAGGGGAAAACCTGTTATGGAAAGTTCCTTTTGGCGGCATCTCCGCACCAGTGGTACATAAGGATCGGGTGTATCTGTTCAATACCGAAGGCACGGGTGCCAAAATGAAAGAGCGTCTGATGGCCTTTGACGCATCCACTGGCAAGCTTGTATGGGAAAAGAAATGGGCCATCTTTCTTTCCGATGTTCCTCCGCATCGCATGGCCTGGAGCTCTCCATCGGTTGATCCTGAAACAGGAAATGTGTTTGCCTTCGGCGGACATGGGCAACTATGGTGCTTCACACGCGACGGCAAAGAAGTATGGAATCGTTCCCTTGGTGAAGAGTTTGCATGGGTAACCACACACGGTGGTCGCACTCCCGCGCCGGTAATTGATGGCGATCAGGTAATGATCAGCGGCGTGACCACTGGTTGGGGTGCGCAGTCCCGAGCCGCGCATCGCTTCTTCGCTTTTGATAAACGCACTGGTGAAAATATTTTCGTTACCACTCCTGGTGGTCGCCCTTACGATACGACCTATTCCCCGCCAATGATTGCGGAACTGGGCGGGCAGCGGCTGTTCATTGTCGGCGGTGGCGATGGCACTGTGCATGCCGTCAAAGCCCAAACAGGTGAGCCTGTTTGGAAGTTCACCATGTCTAAACGTGGCATCAATACTGGTGTGGTTGTGAATGGGTCCACCGTCTATGTCAGCCACTCTGAAGAAAATCTGGATACCAGTGAAATGGGTTTGCTGGCCGCTCTGGACGGCACCTTCAAAGGTGAAATGGGCAAGGCGCAAATCAAATGGCAATCTGTTGGATTCCAAGGTGGCGTCAGTTCACCGTTCATTGACGGAGATCGTATTATTCAAGTGGATAACGGTGCCAATGTTTTTGCCTTCGATCTGGTCACTGGTCGCCAGATTTGGAAATTCAACATGGGGACCATTCAAAAATCCACAGCCGTGTTTGCTGATGGCAAAATTTATGTGGGCACAGAAAATGGCAAGTTTTTCATCTTAAAGCCGCATAATGATCGTTGCGAAAAACTCAGTGAAGTCACCTTCCGCCAGCCTGCTCCCGGTCAGGAAACTGGTGAAAAAGTGATCGGCTCCGCAGCAGTTAGTGATGGCCGCGTGTTCATTGTCACCAACGAGAGTCTTTACGCCATCGGCAAGAAAAATGTTACGCCAACGGTTTATCCACCTGCGCCGAAAAAAGGTGTCGGCGACCCAGCCTACCTGCAGGTTGTTCCGGCTGAAATCATGACAGCGCCGGGGCAAACTGTAAACTTGCGCGCCCGCCTGTTTGATGCGCAAGGCAACTTTCTTCGCGAAGAAAAGCAAGTGGAATGGAACGCAGGGACGCTGAAGGCCACCGCCGTTAACGGGAACCTGACCATTGATCCTGCTTCCCCCAGCACCGCTGGTATCATCACTGCCAAAGTAGGAAACTTAACAGGACAGGCACGGGTCCGCGTCATCGCCACGCTCCCCTGGAGTTGGAACTTTGATGACCTGAAAAACAAAGCCGTTCCACCAGAGTGGATCAACTGCAACACCAAGTTTGAAACTCGTCCTGAAGAGGGTGGCAACGTGCTGGTGAAGTTGGCCGATAACCCCGCCACTAAGCGTGCTCGCGCATTCTTCGGACCCGTAGACATGCACGATTACACAGTGGAGGCGCAAACCCGCTTTGCGCAAAAGCGTCGTCAGATGGGTGATGCCGGGCTTGTTGCTCAGCGCTATAACTTGGTGCTGTTCGGCAATCAGGATAAGGTGGAACTGCAATCCTGGCAGCCGGAAACACAGCGAACCATCAGCGCCCCCTTCAAAGCCACATGGGACGTTTGGTACAAAATGAAACTCCGGGTGGAATCCCTGGGCGGAACCAAAGTTCGTGCTCAGGGCAAAGTGTGGGCAGCCACTGACCCCGAACCTGCTGACTGGACTGTGGAACGAATTGACGACGATGGAAACCTGATCGGCGCTCCAGGCATTTATGCCGACGCACCCTTTGAAGTATTTTTCGATAACCTGAAGGTGACCAAGAACTAATGACCAATAAAATTGCTCAGCTCCTTTGCATTGCCGTTAGCATGCACGGCTTGTTCGCTTCCGATCCAGCGAAAGATTGGCCCATGTGGGGTGGCACCAATGATCGCAACATGGTCAGCTCCATGAAAGGTGCTCCCGTCACCTGGGACCTCACTAAGAAAATCAACACGAAGTGGATGGCGACCCTTGGTTCGCAAACCTACGGCAATCCCGTTGTTTCCGATGGCGTTGTTTTAGTCGGCACCAATAACGAAGGATTGCGCAATCCCAAAGAAGGTGGCGATCGTGGCGTAGTGATGGCGTTCGATGAAAAGACCGGCGCATTTCTGTGGCAAATTACTCATGAAAAGGTAGCCAGCGGACGTGTGAACGATTGGCCCTATCAAGGCGTCTGCTCATCTCCAGCCGTTGAAAATGGCATTGTTTATTACGTTTCCAATCGTGGAGAAATTGTTGCAGCCACTCTCAAAGAAGGCAAGATTATTTGGAAGTTCGACATGATGGAAGAAGTGGGTTCGTTCCCCCACAACATGTCCAATAGTTCCCCGGCCATTTATGGTGATCTACTTTTCGTTTCCACTTCTAATGGGCAGGACGAATCCCATGTGAATATTCCCTCACCGAAGGCGCCATCCACTATCGCGGTGAATAAGAAAACCGGCAAGTTAGTCTGGGAAGTGAATCAGGTTGGCGATAAAATTTTGCATGGCCAATGGTCTTCCCCTGCCGTTGCCAAAATCGGCGATGTGGTGCAGATGATCATCGGACAAGGCGATGGCAAGACCCGCAGCTATGAAGCTCTTACCGGCAAGCTGCTGTGGGAGTTTGACCTGAATCCCAAAGAATCCGTTTGGCCCAAAACACGTAACGAAGTTATTGCCACGCCCATCATCATAGGCAATGTTGTCTACCAGGCCAATGGTCAGGATCCGGAACATGGCGAAGGCGTTGGTCACCTTTACGCCATTGATGCAACCAAGCGCGGTGACATTACGCAGACCGGTCGTCTGTGGCATTACGATAAAATCCGCCGCTCCATCTCAACCGGTGCCTATTACAACGGCCTGCTATTCTATGCTGATTTTTCTGGCTTCCTGCATTGCCTGGATGCCAAAACCGGAACGGCTTACTGGACTTACGACATGCTGGCTGCCGTTTGGGGCTCTCCTATTGTGATTGACGGCAAAGTATATCTGGGCGATGAAGATGGCGACGTAGTCGTTCTGGAAGCCTCCAAAACCAAGAAGTTAATTGCGGAATCCAGCCTCGGTAGCTCTGTCTATGCAACTCCCGTTCCTGCCAACGGGGCCATCTTTATTGCTAACCGGAATCAACTGTGGGCACTCGAAAACAAAAAATAATCACCAGCCTGTTATTCGGGCTCAGCATCGCAACTGTATCTGCACAAACCGCTCCACGCCACGCTGTCAGGCCGGAGCGGTTTCTGATTCAACACGCCCTTCTCGTCGAAGGCAACGCTACGCCTGCCTCAGGACCGGTAGACATTCTGATAGAGAACGGCGTCATCACGCGCATCGGTAATATTCAAGCCACGGCAAATGACACCGTGATTGATGCAGCGAAGCGTTACGTGATTCCAGGCTTAGTAAATCTGCATGGCCACCTGCACCATGAACGCGGTGGCATGCCGCAGGATCGCGATTACGTTCTGAAGTTGTGGCTAGCCTGCGGCATCACGACGGTCCGCAATGTGGGTGATAGCGATACGCCTGCTACCCTGGCCATTCGTGACGATCCCAAGCGTGTAGCGCCTCGTTTATTTGTCTATCCAATGCTTGGGCGCCCAGCCACACCTGATGCCGCCCGCGCTCGCGTCAAGCAGCTTAAAGCCCAAGGTGCCGATGGCGTTAAGTTTCTTGGCCTTCATCGCGACATTATGGAAGCCGCACTCGATGAGGCGCATCTGCAAGGTCTGCCTGTAGCTCATCATGTCGGCGTGGAAGAAACCAACGCCTGGGACGACATTAAGTTTAAGGCTCGCACCATTGAACATTGGTACGGCATCCCCGACGCTGCTTTGGATGAAGGTGTTCAACGATTCCCACCCAGTTACAACTATCAAAACGAGGCCGACCGTTTTCGTTATGCCGGCCACCTGTGGCGCGAAGTGAATTGGGAAAAGCTGGGTAAAGTATTTGACGGCATGATCGCCGCCGGTGTCGCCTGGGACCCCACACTTACCATTTACGAAGCATCTCGCGATCTGCAGCGTGCGCAGAATCAGCCCTGGTTCAAAGAATATCTCCATCCGGCGCTGGAAGCTTTCTTCCGTCCGAACTTAGAAAATCATGGTTCCTACTTCATCAACTGGACTTCTACTGACGAAACATTCTGGAAGGAAAACTATCGCCTTTGGATGAAAGCCGTTCGTGAATTCGGAAGTCGTGGCGGGCTGATCGGCATTGGCGAAGATGCGGGATATATCTATCAGATGTACGGCTTCGGTTATTTGCGCAATCTTGAGCTGCACCAGGAAGCAGGCTTTCCGCCCATCAAAATCATTGAACAGGCCACTCTAAACGGTGCAAAAATCCTGGGGCAGGAAAGCAAATTTGGACGTCTGCGCGCCGGCTGGTCTGCTGATCTTCTCATCGTCAACGGCAACCCTCTGGAAGATTTCAAGGTCCTTTACCCGGCCAATGGCAATGGCGGCATTGAATGGACCATCAAGCAGGGCATCCCCTATCACGCGCCCACGTTGATGCGCGAAGTGAAACAGATCGTGGATAAAGCCAAGGCTGAACAGAAGAAGTGACGCTAGCCCCTTTCGATTTCAAGCTTCACCCGCGCCTTGTATTCGGACCGGGCGTAATCAAACAGCTCGGGGACTTAGCGAAGGGTTTGGGCTTTACAAAAACTTTGCTGGTGGCCGATAGCGGTCTGGTCAAAGCAGGGCACGTAGCCCAAGCTACAACACTGCTGGAAGCGTCGGGAATCGTGGTCACGCATTTTCAGGACTTCAGTGAAAATCCTGATACCCGTATGGTGGAACATGGTCGCCAAGTTGCTGCGAAGTCCCGCGTCGATTCCATCATCGGTCTGGGCGGCGGCAGTTCGCTCGATTGTGCCAAGGCCATCAACTTCATCCATTGCTGTGGCGGCAACATGCGTGATTACTGGGGTCATAACAAAGCCACCCATCCGTTGCTGCCCATGATCGGAGTTCCCTGCACCACCGGAACCGGTAGCGAAGCGCAAACGTACGCGCTCATTTCCGATGCAGAAACGCACATCAAAATGGCTTGCGGAGACGACAGGGCAGCCTTTCGGATCGCATTACTTGATCCGGAACTTGCCCTGTCTCAACCTCATCCAGTCCGTGCCACCGCTGGTTACGACGCAATTTCCCACGCGGTGGAAACCTTTGTCACGACGAAACGCAATGCTGTCAGTGATGCGTTTTCCCGTCAAGCCTGGCGTCTGCTATCGTGCGCATTTCCCAAATTGATTCTGGAGCCAGAAGACATGGAAGCCGTCGGCGAAATGCAGTTGGGCGCATGGTTCGCTGGCTGCGCCATTGAGGCATCCATGTTGGGGGCCACGCACGCCACGGCCAACCCCTTGACGGCACGCTATGGCACAGCTCACGGTGCCGCCATTGCGGTGATGCTCCCTCATGTTGTGGAATGGAATCAACTCCGCCAGTACGAACAGTTAGCACCGCATCTGTCCCAACATTTGGCAGATTTGGCAATGTTAGCAGGCCTTCCAGGCTCTCTCAAGGAATTGAATGTCCCCAGTGAAGACCTGCCACTACTAGCCCAAGCCGCCGCCGAACAATGGACAGGCCGCTTCAATCCACGAACCTTCGACGCCGCCGCAGCTCTGGCACTTTACCAACGCGCCTATTAAAAGTGGGACAGGCATCCCGCATAATAAAAAGTATGTCCTTTTCCGGTCTGCGTGTCCTTGCTCTTGAAGCTCGTCGCGCAAATGAAATAGCTCAGCTCATCCGCATCAATGGTGGCGATCCAATTGTTGTTCCTGCCTTGCGTGAAGTACCCCTTGATGACAACAAAGAAGCCTTCGCTTTTGCCGAACGGTTATTCGCCAATCAGTTCGATATGATGATTTTCCTCACTGGCGTTGGCGCGCGTGCGTTGGATTCAGTGATCTCCGCCAAGTACCCCAATGGCCCAGCTCTGCGTGACGCGTTGCGCAAACTCACGGTGGTGGTCCGTGGACCCAAGCCCATGGCTGTTCTTCGCGAATGGGAAGTTCCAGTGGCTGCAACTGCGGCTGAACCCAACACTTGGCGTGAACTCTTAACCGCTCTTGAAGGCAGGCCAGAACGCCGTATTGCGATTCAGGAATATGGTCGGCCCAGCACCGAACTTTACAGCGCACTGCAGAACAAAGGTGCCTCAATAATTGCCGTGCCCGTCTATCAATGGGCCATGCCGGAAGATTTGGAACCGTTACGTTTCACCATTCGCAGTCTGATCAGTGGAGAGTACGACGTGCTGGTCATCACAACCGGCGTGCAGGTCACGCATCTAATGCAAATCGCCAGGCAGCAAGGTGTGGAAACACAACTCCGCTCAGCGCTGGGTCGCATTGTGGTTGCATCGATTGGCCCCTCCTCAACGGAAACAATGCAAGAACATGGCATCACTCCTGATATGATGCCTACTCACCCTAAGATGGGATTTCTTATCAAAGAGGCTGCTGAGCAGGCTCCTGGAATTCTGGAAAGGAAGAGTGTTCATGACAACCACCCGACGAAACGCATTACGTAACTTACTAGCCTTTACCGCTGGCTCACCACTGTTTGCCCAGTCACCCGATGCCCTCAAAGAAAAGGTGAATGATGAGGATGTTCTGGGTCCTGTGAACATCCACGAATTTGAAATTGTGGCTCGTAAAAAGTTGCACAAGCTGGCCTACGATTTCATAGCCGGTGGTGTGGAAGATGAACAAACTCTCCGCGCCAACCGGGCTGCCTTTGAACATACCGTGCTGCTTCCGCGGGTCATGGTAGATACGTCCAAAGTAGATTTGCACCTAAGCTTTTTGGGTATGGAACTGGATTCGCCTATCATCAGTGCACCCAGCGGTGGAAAAAATCTGGTGCTTCCCAATGCCGATGAAGTAGTGGCCGCAGCGGCTCTCGTATCGAAAACTGCTGTCTGTTCAGCCACCGGGGTACAACGACTTTTGTCTGAAGGCAAGCCGCTCAATTGGTGGGCGAATACAATTGGTTCCCCTACTGAGGCTTCAGCAAAAACTTACGCCAAGCGCGTGAAAGAAAGTGGTGGCAACGCCATTGTGCTCACGGTGGACAATCAATATCAATCGAATCGCGATCGAAATAATCGGAATAAATTCGACTACGGATACATGCAAACTGGCGTTCCTCCCACGGCTGGGCAAAAGCCGCGACGTCCGGCCACTGCAGCAATGTGGGAGCCGCACACCCCTGGCATGACGTGGAATTACATTGGCTGGCTGAAATCCGGAGCGAATCTTCCGGTAATTGTGAAGGGAATTTTGAACCCGGAAGACGCCGCACTTGCAGTTCAAAATGGAGCTGATGCGATTGTTGTTTCCAATCACGGCGGTCGGCAAATGGATACGGTCATTGCCACGCTGGACGCTTTGCCCGCTTGTGTAGATGCCGTAGGTGGCAGGATTCCGGTGCTGATGGATGGCGGAATTCGCCGCGGTACCGACGTCGTAAAAGCCTTGGCATTGGGGGCCAAAGCAGTGTTGATCGGCAGGGCACCACTCTGGGGATTAGGGGCTTTCGGTCAACCAGGCGTGGAGCGCGTGCTCTGGATGCTGAACGCTGAATTGAAGCTGGCAATGGGTTTGGCGGGTACTCCTACGCTTGCATCCATCAATCGTAAGATTGTCAAACAGCATCTGTAACAAGCAAAATAGAATCATGGGTCTTTTGGATTGGCACAAAGACGCCGTTGGGATTGATATCAACTCCCTCGGTCTTATAGAGCGCGTGTTACTGGCATGCGATGGAACTTTGACAGATACAGTGGAAGCTGTTTTTCTTGAGTCCATTCAGTTGGTGAAGTTGAACGTCACCTCCTACCTTGCCCCTGCCCCAGTGGAAGATCTCGCTGTGAAAAAAGGCGCCCCTGTTATGCGCAGAGCTGTCTTGTTGCAAGGGGTAAACACTAAAACCAATTACGTGTACGCGCAAACTTTGATCGCCCTGGATGCCCTGCCCGAACCATTCCGATTGGAACTGGAAAGTTCCGATAACCCGATTGGGCGCCTGTGGGTGCAACATAAATTGGAAACCAGGAAAGAGTTGGTGAAGATCTGGCGTGCACCGGCCAGCGATGTTTCGCTATATTTCGGAGAAGCGGGGCAAGCTGGTTTGCTCGCGCGAAGTTATCGTGTGTTCAATTCGGAGAAGCCAATCATGCTGATCACAGAGTATTTTCCAGCCACGTTGACCCCACGATAATTATTCGGGTCGCGTCGCAACTTCAATTTGAGTCAGCCGCACAAACGCCTCTTCATTCGTTGTCCCGCACATCTCCAGCGTCGCACGCAAACTTCCGCAGACCAATGGGCGCTCAGGCGAATCGAACAGTAGGCATAGGTTTTCAGCACTCAGTTGGATGCAGCGCACGTAGGCTGGCTTACCGTTTGGCATGCCCGGTATCGCCGACGAAATGGACGGAACAATGCAGCAGGCAGCGCAACCTGCCCGACACTCCATAGTCCCCTCGCCGATCCCGGTGTTCATATTTTGAAGAACACCTTTCTTTGATATAGCCAATAGCAGGCATACCAGATCACAGATAGCGTCGCGCAGGCATGGACCACTGCGGCGAGCGTTCCGGCCCATTGAAATCCCCATCCGAACACCCCCACCGCCCGATGAATAGATCCCCGGCATAACTGTGAAATCACGTAAACAAAAATCGAGTTCATGCCAACTACCACCAACGGGAACGCCAATTGTTTGTGATTCCGCATATCAATCCACCAAAGAAATACCGCCAACCCCAACATCACCAAACCTCCACTAGTCAATGTGAACGATACAGTCCAAATGCGCTTCACCATTGGGTTCCACGGAGTCAACAACAGTCCTGCGGCTATCAATCCGCTGGCCCAAATGCAAAGCAGTTTTAACTTGTGTTCGGCAGCTAAATCCCTTCGCAAAAGCTCACCTGCCCACACTCCAAGCATTGTTGTGACGGTGCTGCTTAGAAAGTTGATGGTCACATAGTATCCCGAATAGTTGCGACCCAGTAACCACAAATCCAACATTTGCCCTACGTTTCCTGACTTTGAAAACGGACCTTCCGGGCCGGGGAATAAAACAAATAATGCCCAGTGTGTTGATAAAAGTGCGACGGCCGCAGCAAATTGCCATCGAATGGATAAATGCATCAGCAGGAAACAAATCACGTAGGTAAAGGCGATCTGGCTTAACACGTTGATCAATCCAAGCTGAAAATGTCCTTCCTGGATAATCACAAACAGTTGGCTCAAAAATACCAGCTTAGCAGCGCGCAACAGTACTCGTATCAAGTTCTCAGAAAATCCATGTGCGCGATTCGCCAATGAATACGGCATCGCCACGCCCACCATAAACATAAAGGCAGGCTGGATCAAGTCCCACAACACCATGCCTTCCCATGCAACATGATCTACTTGGTCAGCAATCACACCCCAGACAGGGTGGCCTTTCAAAGCGTCGAATCCAAATCCATGCGACACCAGAAAAATCATGATCAAGCCGCGATACGCGTCCAGAGATGCCAACCGTTTGGGCTCCGTTTCATTTCCTGTTCCAGTAAGCATTGCGTTGAGTTGTATCACAATTAAGCTATCGTTATAAGAACCATGAGGCTAGTATCAGCGACTTCCACTCATCTTCGTACGCTCGATGGCTGGCGTGCCGTTGCCATCTTGATGGTGCTGGCGGCCCACCAACACTATTCCAATGTTGCCATGCAAAATGTGGCACCTTATGGCGCGGTTGGTGTTCATTTGTTCTTTGCATTGTCAGGATTGCTCATCACTCATCGCCTGATTGAAGAGAACCGCTTAACTGGCGGCATCTCGTGGAGCCAATTTTACCGTCGAAGAACACTCCGTATCCTTCCCGCTGCTTTGCTTTATCTTGCGGTCATGGCACTGTTAACTTGGCCAACGCCACGTCAAATGCTTGCCTCGCTCTTCTTCTTCAGAAACTATATTGAAATCCCAACAGCCGAAGGTTGGTACACCGGCCATTTTTGGTCGCTTGCTGTGGAAGAACACTTTTACTTACTTTGGCCTGCTCTCATCGTCGTCTTCGGACTCCAACGCGCTCCAGTTCTTGCACCTGCCCTTGCCCTATTGGTGGTGCTGTGGCGCGCAGTAAATCCAACTTCGGGAAACGCCATTTACCACACAGACTTCCGACTGGATGGCCTTTTCTGGGGATGTTGCGCAGCTTTTCTATGGTCCCGTTACCAACATATTTTAACTAGACTCGCCCGCCCCTGGCACTTGCCCGCATTGATTGCTGCCATCATCACCCTTCTTCGATTTCCATTCCCCGGATCCATTGCAGTCTTCTCATTCCTGATGGCTGCGGTCCCACTTACAACCATGGCCCGTCCACTTTCATTGCTGGAATATCAACCGATTGTTTGGATTGGTCGCGTGTCCTACGGCATCTATCTTTGGCAGCAACTCTTCATGCCTCCGCAAGATTTGCCTCATCCACTAGGGATCCTGCAACTGTTCCCATGGAATGTTATGGCCACATTTGTTGTCGCTACCTGCAGCTACTTTTTATTAGAGCGGCCACTTTTGAATTGGTATCGCGCTGCTAGAACAGCCCCATCATGCTATTCTTCGGGTCATGTCTGATTTCGATCTAGCTGCTGCTGCTCGTCGTGAAATGGCCGCCCAAGGCTTCAACCCCGCCTTCCCACCAGAGTCCGCCGCGCAGCTTGCTTCCATTGCTGCCAAGCCTGCCCCCATTGCTTCCGGCGCAATTCAGGATCTGCGCCACTTGCCGTGGTCCTCCATTGACAACGATACTTCTCGCGATCTTGATCAAATTGAATTCGCCGAACGTACCGCAACTGGCATTCGTGTTTTAGTGGGCATTGCCGATGTGGACGCCGCAGTTGATATCCATTCTCCCCTTGATCAACATGCCAACTCCGAAACAACTTCTGTCTATACCAGTGTCCTTACGTTTCCCATGCTGCCCGAGCCCCTTTCAACTGATCTCACTTCGCTTAATGAACAAGGCGGTCGCTATGGCATTGTCATTGAATACACCGCCGGTACCGATGGCAGCATTGTTCATTCCGACATTTACCGCGCCGTGATTGCCAACAAAGCGCAGTTGACTTATAGCGCTGTGGGGCCTTGGTTGGAAGGAACGGCGCAGGCTCCAGCAAAACTAGCAGTTTCTCCGGAACTCGCAGATCAGGTGAAATTACAGGACGAAGCGGCCTGCGCCATGCGCAACCTTCGCCATAAAATGGGAGCCCTTGATTTTGATCGCACTGAAGCGCAAGTATCTATCCACAACGGCAAAGTAGAAAGCTTGGCTGCGCGCAAAAAGAACCGAGCTGGCGACCTCATTGAAGACTTCATGATTGCCGCCAACCAGATCATGGCGCAATCACTTGCTCGTTCCGGAAGTTCCTTTATTCAGCGTGTTGTAAAATCGCCGGAAAGGTGGAATCGTATTGTGCAACTGGCCGCAGGTTACTCAGAAACCCTGCCCACAGACGCCAATTCCTCTGCACTGAATGACTTCTTAAAGAAGCGCAAAGTAGCGGACCCCGTGCACTACCAAGACCTATCTTTAGCCGTCATGAAGTTGATGGGCCCTGGTGAATATGCCGTCACCCATCCCGGTGAAACTTCGCCTGGGCATTTCAGCTTGGCAGCGCAAACCTACTCCCATTCCACAGCACCAAACCGCCGCTTTGCCGATATCGTAACCCAACGTCTAATCAAAGCTATGCTCGCCCACCAGCCGTCCCCCTATAGCGACGCTGAATTGGAAGCCATTGCCCTCAATTGCACCTTGAAAGAAAACGCCGCCCGCAAGGTGGAGCGCAACATGAACAAGCGCATTGCAGCAGTGGCCCTCGCCGGGCGCATCGGCGATTCCTTCCATGCCGTTGTTACTGGGGTTACTCCCAAGGGAACTTTCGTTCGCGTGCTGGAACTGCCCGCAGAAGGTCGTTTAATGCAAGGCGAGCATGGCGTGGACGTTGGCGATCAGATTACTGTAAAGTTACTGCATACTGATCCCCAAAGCGGCTTTATTGATTTCGGGCGGTAAATGTTGATGCTTAAGATGCTAAAATGGAAGCATCATGAGCATCAGAACCACAGTCACTCTTGATGACGATGTTGTTGATCGTGTAAAAGCTGAATGCCGCGTGCGTGGCAGTTCCTTCCGCGATACATTGAATGACTTGCTACGAATTGCCTTTGTCCATTTACAAGCCAGCAAGCCCCGGCCACGCTTTGTGGTGAAGCCCACAGCGATGGGCGTAAAAGCTGGAATCAACTACGACAGCATTGAATCACTGCTTTCCTATGCCGAAGGTGAGTCGCACAAATGACCTTGCTCGATGCCAATATTCTTCTTTATGCCTACAATAAAAGCGCGCCTGAGCATAAAAAACTAGCTGCGTGGTTGGGGGCATTGCTCAGTGGGACCGAACCAGTTTGTCTGCCTTGGGTAACTCTATGGGCATTTATACGCATCGCCACAAATCCAAGGATTTGGCCGAATCCCAAATCTAGCGATGAATGTTTTTCTATCATCCGCCAACTGTTGGCGCACCCTGGTGTAACCATCATTGAGCCAGGGGAACGTCATGCGGAAATCCTTGAAACACTTCTAATCGAACAGCGTGTGGCGGGGCCGCTAGTTACCGATGCGGTGTTGGCCGCACTTGCGATTGAAGTTGGGGCCGTGCTCGCATCTACAGATCGGGATTTTAGTCGCTTCGGAAATCTGCGCTGGTTGAACCCATTGTCCTAAGTTCCGCAGTGCCGAATCAGTGTCGCTGTAACTAAGCCAACATACTCTTAATCACTTGCCCGCTCACATCGGTCAGCCGGAAATCACGGCCCTGAAAACGATAGGTCAGCTTGGTGTGATCAATTCCCAACAAATGCAAAATGGTCGCCTGCACATCATGGACATGCAGCTTTTCCCCCGCCGGTGAAAAGCCCAACTCGTCAGTGGAACCAACAATGGTGCCTGACTTCAATCCACCGCCAGCCATGAACAAAGAGTAAGCATCAATATGATGATTCCGGCCAATCTTACCCTTATCCCGAACTTCTCCCATCGGCGTGCGACCAAACTCACCACTCCACACAACCAATGTACGGTCCAGCAATCCACGTTGCTTCAAATCTTTTATCAGCGCACCTGTGGCTTGGTCAATCTCACGGCACACGTCATCCAAAGGTTTGGTGATGTCGTCATGATGATCCCAATCAGCGTGGTAAAGTTGAACAAATCGCGCACCGCGTTCCACCAATCTTCGGGCCAGCAGGCAGTTGTTGGCATAGGCTGATTTTGCCTCACCAGGTTTCGCTCCGTACATCTCCATGGTTTCCTTCGATTCCTTGCCGAAGTCAATCAACTCAGGGCCGGATGTCTGCATCTTGAAAGCCATTTCATATTGCGAAATGCGCGTCTCAATTTCTGGATCGCCACTATGTTTCATCTCCAGCGCATTTAAATCTTTCAATGCCGCAATGGTCTGCCGCTGCTCTTCCGCATTCACGCCAGCCGGGTTGGAAAGATTCAGAATCGGATCGCCAGTGGAACGGAATGGCACACCCTGGAAGGCACTTGGAATGAATCCGCTAGACCACAACTGTGCCCCGCCACGAGGCCCCCTGGGTCCCGATTGTAAGACCACAAAGCCTGGTAAATCTTTCGTGTCACTGCCAATTCCATAAGTCACCCAGGAACCAATCGACGGTCGCCCAGGCCTGGTGGATCCAGTGTTCATAAAAAGCTTTGCTGGTCCGTGATTGAAATTGTCAGTGGAAACGCCATGCAACATCACCAGTTCATCAGCCACGCTTCCGATGTTCGGCACTAGTTCAGAAAAGTACATTCCCGCATTGCCCTGCTGCGTAAACTTGCGCCGCGATCCCAACATTTTAGGTGGACCCTTGAACGAAGTATCCATGAACGCAAACCGTTTGCCCTTCAGTAACGATTCCGGTGCAGGCTTATCGTCATACTTCATCAACTCTGGTTTGTAGTCAAACATTTCCAGTTGACTGGGGCCGCCGCACATGAACAAATAGATCACGTGGTCCACTTTGGCGGGATGGTGCATCCCCGCAAAGACTCGTTCGCCCAACAGCGAAGCCAGTGCTACTTTCCCAACACCAACTCCGCAATCGCGGAAAAAGTGCCGCCGTGTTTGAGCCTGCAATGCTAAATCGTCTATGTTCATGGCCTTGTTAAAAACTCATCCAAATTGAATAAAATTCTGGCCACCGCTTGCCACGGATCGCGACCGGAATCTTTCTGCGTTTTTATGAAACGCATCATACGTTCTGCTTCGTCTGTTCGAGGCTGGCGGCTCAACGCCAACTGATAGGTTGTCCGCAATCGTGACCCATCATCGGCATTGGATTCCTTCACCACGCGCTTACTCAATGCCATCGCCCATTCCGCCGCTCCACTGTCATTTAATTGCGTCAACGCCTGCAATGGCGTGTTAGAACGCGTCCGTCTGGTGCAAGTCACGGATGCATCTGGCGCATCGAAAACCACCAGGCTGGGATGCGGTGCAGAACGTTGGAAGAAGGTATACATTCCCCGTCGAAAACGATCATCACCTGTGGAAGTTTTCCATTCTCTGCGCACTTGCGTCACTTGATAGACGCCAGGAGGTTGTGGCGGATATACGCTGGGTCCGCCAACTTTTGGGGCGAACAAACCACTGGCAACCAGCGATTCATCCCGAATAATTTCGGCATCCAACCGGATACGATTCTGCCGCGCTAGTAAGCGATTCTCTGGGTCCACCTTTGCAGAATCGGGCCGATGCAAAGAGCTCTGACGATACACCGCTGATGTAACAATCATGCGATGCAAAGCTTTCTGGCTCCATCCGCTTTCCATAAAATCAACCGCCAACCAATCAAGCAGTTCCGGATGCGTGGGCTTGTCCCCTTGCGTTCCAAAATCATTTTCAGTATCCACCAGGCCCTTGCCAAAATACTGTTGCCAGTAGCGATTCGCTGTAACGCGGGCCGTCAATGGATTCTTTTTATCCACCAGCCACTTGGCAAGATCCAGTCGGTTCGCTGTTCCCGTAATTTTCTCCAACGGATTTAAAACACCTGGAACACCCGGTTCCACTGACGAACCTTTGCGCAGAAAATCACCGCCCAAGTGGATAAAAGCGGGCCGCGGTTCTGGCAGTTCTTTCATCACCATCGTGGTTGGGATCTTCGGCTCACGAACGCGAATCATGCGGATGGTGTCCAAACGTTCCCTGATGCCAGCGTCGTCCGCAACTGTAGTGGTCTTGCGGTAAGCTGCCAACTCTTCCTGCAATACTTTCGACTGCGCATCATAGGCAGCTTTACGTACCAAATCTTGCGGTGTGGCCAGTTCCAGAAAGGGACGGTTGAAATACTTGCGGTCGTCTTCCTTATCCACCTCAGCAATGTTGTTGAAAAAGGCATACATCTGATAAAATTCACGCTGGCTGATGGGATCAAATTTATGATCGTGACAGCGGGCACAACCCATGGTGAGCCCTAAATATGCGGCTCCGGTCGTCGCCACGCGATCCACCACTGCCTCCACTCGGTACTGCTCAAAATCAATGCCGCCTTCAAAGTTGCTCGGTGTGTTGCGGTGAAATCCCGTGGCGATCAATTGGTCCTGGGTCGGCTGGGGCAACAAATCTCCAGCTATTTGTTCAATCGTGAATTGGTCAAACGGCATGTCTTTGTTCATCGCCGAAATCACCCAATCGCGGTACTTCCAAATATCACGAGGCGCGTCGATTGTATAGCCATCCGAATCAGCGTAGCGGGCAACGTCCAACCAATGTCGTCCCCACCGTTCGCCATAATGTTCAGAAGCCAACAATCGGTCCACCACCCGTTCGTAGGCACCCGGCTTATCGTCTTTTTCAAAGGCCGACAGCTCCGATAGAGTTGGCGGCAATCCTGTCAAATCCAGGCTCACTCGACGCAACAGCGTGGCCTGATCCGCTTCCGCTGATGGCTTCAAATTGGCGGCTTCCAAACGTGCCAACACAAAACGGTCTAAAGGATTTTTCACCCAAGCCGTTTGCTTCACTTCAGGCAACGCCGATTTTTTAGGAAGTTGATAAGCCCAATGATCCGCACCAGGGCGCTTGGCTCTCAACATCCGCTGGGGCATTGGCAATCCATCTGCAACCCACTTTTCAATCGCGCTCACTTGCTCAGTTGTAAGCCGCTTTCCGGGTGGCATTTTTAGCTCACCGGATTGCTTCACCGCTTCCAAAATCACTTTCGGATCAGCCCCACGGTTCCCACCTTTTACAATCATGTCGCGGGATTGCAAAGATAGACCACTGGTAGGATTCTTATCCGTGTGGCAGGCCAGGCAATTGGTTTTAAGAATTGGCAACACAGTGGATTCGAAATGTTCCACTTGCCCAAAAGCCGCAACGGAAATGGCGAAAGATGTGACAAAAATGCAGTATTTCATGGGCATCTACATCATATCTCAATACGAAACTTTACTTTCAACAGGTACTTGAATCGCCAGCTATCAAATTGAAATCCTTAAAACTTCTCGCAACTTTTTCGACCTGCAAGGGTTACCCAAATATCGGCGAAATCCATCTGCAATCGATATAATCACCGAAGAGCCCAAAGATGAAATTAAACCCCTGCTGTACCGGACCCGTCTATTCCGCTGCCTTAGGACGGCGGAGCTTTGTGCAAGTGGGCATGCTGGGTGGACTTGGCGTTTCTCTAAGTGATGTTTTGCGAGCTCAGAGCCGCGTTCGCGCGGAAGGCGATAAAACTGTCCGCCCGGAAGGTCGCGCAAAAAGCGTGATTCAAATCATCTTTCCAGGAGGCATGTCGCACCAGGAATCCTGGGATCCTAAACCTGAGGCTCCAATTGAATATCGTGGTCCTCTCGGAGTCGTTAAAACCAGTATCCCCGGCATTGTGTTCAGCGAAAATCTGGAACGTACTGCTAAGATTGCCAACAAAATATCGGTGATCCGGTCCATCACCGGACGAGTGCCCGACCATAGTCAAGCCACCTATCATATGTTCACCGGCTACGTGCCGTCGCCCGCTATTTCGCATCCTTCCATAGGATCAGTGGTGGCTCACGAGTTTGGTTCGCGCAATAATTTACCTGGCTATATCGGCGTTCCGCGAATTCCCGTGCAAGGCGGCACAGGATATCTCAGTTCCAAATATGGAGCTTTCGAGTTGGGTGCCGATCCGGCTCAAAAATCATTTCAAGTTCGCGACGTCGCTCTGCCGAAAGGTGTCAGCGAAGAACAGTTTGCCCGTCGTCGCACTGCCCGCCAAGCGATTGAAGATCATTTTCGTGAAGCGGAAAATAACCCCACAGTGCTCGACACTATGGATGAGTTTTATCAGCAGGCCTACAAATTAATCAGTTCTCCAGACGCACGCAAAGCCTTTACACTGGATGGCGAACCGGAATCGATGCACAAGCTCTATGGCACCGACATGAATAATCCAAAGACCAAACAACCCTCTGGCATTGGCCGCCGGTTGATGCTGGCTCGTCGTCTGGTGGAAGCAGGCGCGCGTTTTGTTACCGTGCAGCATGAATCCGGTTGGGATAATCACGTCCGCATTAAAGATGCGTTCAACAACAATATGCCGCCCTTTGATTACGCCTTCGCCGGGCTAATTACAGACTTGGAGCAGCGCGGCTTATTGGATACCACGTTAGTCATGGTGACCACTGAATTCGGTCGAACGCCGAAGGTCAATGATACAGCCGGTCGCGATCATTGGGCTCGCTGCTTCTCTTTAGTACTTGCTGGTGGCGGCATCACGAAAGGCCAGATTTACGGGTCTTCCAATGCAACTGCGGCTGAACCCGATCAGAATCCCGTGACCATTGAAGATTACCTGTTCACGGTTTATCATCAATTGGGTATCAACGCAAGTGACCGCCTGGTTGCCCCCGGTGGCCGCCCCATGGACATTATTCGTGGTGGCCAACTGGTTCGCAGACTGATTGCTTAAATGCGAAAATTACTCTGCTGCGCGATGCTGGTGTTCCAAGCTTACGCGGAACAACACATGGTGGAATATCTGTTGCCTCGGGGTGCAGGTCGCGGAGAACTTGTGGAGGTCACTTTTCATGGGCTGGACCTGGATGATCCGCGTGAAGTGGTCTTCTATCGTCCCGGCATACGGGCAGTCGGTTTTACTTCGGAGACTCTCAATCAAACAACGCGCACCGCCAATGGAGGTTCCATTTCCAAGGCAGTAAAAGTACGTTTTGACATTGCCGCCGATTGTCCAATAGGAGAGCATCCCTTGCGTTTGCGGACAGGCACGTCACTCAGTGAAGTGGTGACGTTTTGGGTAGGTCCGTATCCTACCGTGAAGGAATTGGAAAAAAAGCCAGGGCAGAATGATTCTATTGAAACAGCTCAACTGGTAAGTTTCAATTCTACTGTGAACGGTGAAATCCTTCCTGGTGAAGCGATGGATCGGGATTACTATCGCGTTGAAGCAACCAAGGGTCAACGAATCTCGCTGGAAGTGGAAAGTGTTCGCCTGGGAACGTTGCACTATGGTGGTGAAAACGACCTCAGCATGCGGCTGTTGGATGCAAAAGGCAATGAAATTGCCGCAAATAGTGACAATCCGCTGCATGGAATGGACCCCTTGTTGACGATATTGGCACCAACAAACGGATCTTATTACGTCGAAGTGATGCAACAAATATTCAGCGCTCCCCGTCAAGCATTCTATAGACTTCACATCAGTGACAAGCCCCGACCTTTGGCTATCTATCCAGCAGGTGGGCAGGCAGGTGAGAAGCTTTCAGCCACACTATTGGGTGATCCTAGTGGCGAATTGAAGGAAACTATTCAACTACCGAACGCGCCCGGAAACTTCGAATATTCTAACGGCGCACCCTCCCCAAATACGTTGCGAGTTTCTCCTTACAAGAACGTGCTGGAAGGAGAACTGGTCACGTCATTACCAGCGGCATTGAACGGAATCATCTCCACTAAAGGTGAGGTCGATGTTTTCAGCTTCACCGCAAAGAAAGGCGAATCCTGGCGCATGCGGGTGTATGGCCGAACCTTGGGCTCACCCATTGATCCAAAGATTTCTATTCGATCCAGCAATGGAAAATTACTCCAGCAGGCAGACGATTCCACATTGGTGGAATTGGGGTTGGTTTCATCGCGCGGCACGTGGCACATCAAAGATACGCTGGACCCTATTTTGGTATTCAAAGCCCCTGCCGACGGTGATTACAACATCACAATCGAAGACACCCGCGGACAAGGCGGTGCGCTGTTCGTGTACCGCGTGGAGGTGGAACCCTTAGTGAATTCTGTGCTCACGCACATTACTTATCGCGAAGGCTACCAGATTCCACGCCTAACAGGGTTGATCGTTCCACAAGGAAATCAATGGACTCTGGACGTTCAAATCGCACCGGGATTCGGTAATCAATACAAGGGCGATATAGAACTGGAAGCAGTTGGTTTGCCGCGCGGCGTCACCATGCAGGCACCCCGATATAAGGCCGGAATCACAGTGATGCCAGTGCAATTTACTGCCGCTCCCGATGCCGAACAGCAAGCGGCACTGATTGAGATTTTTGCCAAAGCTGTGGAACCGGGCGTGAAGTTGGAAAGCGGATCGCGTTACGGATTGGCGTTGGTAAATCGCCGAGGACTGTTGCCGTGGCACATGGTGTTTCTGGAAAAATATGCACTTGCCGTAACCAAACCTGCACCGTTTCATATTGAAATTGAACAGCCGCAAGCCCCCCTGGCGCAGAACGGTGAGCTGACTCTACAAGTGAAAGTTGTGCGGCACAATGGCTTTAATGGGGCCGTTGAAATGCAACCAGACTGGTTGCCCTCCGGCTTATCCAAAGAAAATACGGTGACCATTCCGGCTGGTAAGAACGACGCCAAATTTACCGTCAGTGCCGATTCCAAGATCAAGCCAGGCGAATATCAGATTGCGATCAATGCTTCAACAACTGGCGGGGATGCGTTCAGCGGCGTGGGACGAATTCGCGTTTCCTCGCCATTCATTAAAGTCCAGGTGACCGAACCATATCTGACCGTAACCCTGCAACGGGCGTCGGTTGAACGGGGTCATCGCGGCCAAATCACTGGAACGTTGAAACATCTGAAACCCTTTGAAGGCAAGGCGGCAGTGACATTAAAGCGATTGCCGAATGGTGTGAAACTTTTTGGCACTGTTCCGGAAATCATGTCCGGTGATACACAAGTCGTGTTCAATGTAGAAGCGTCAGAAGATGCGCTGGCTGGGCTTTACAAAGAAATCACCTGCGAAGTCACAATGAAAAAAAACGGACAATTGGTAAAGCAACAGACCGGATCAGGGATCCTGCGCATTGATCCCGCCAGGGCAAGGTCGGCTACAAAATGAAGTACTGGTTCCTGTTTATTTCAGCATCAGTATTCGCCGCTACGCCGAGTTTTCGTTTGGATGTAATGCCGGTATTCTTTCGTGCAGGCTGCAACAGTGGTGGATGCCATGGCGCAGCTTCGGGTAAAGATGGATTCCGCTTATCTTTATTTGGGTACGACCCCGCAGGGGATTATTACCGATTGACACAACAGATGGTGGGCCGCAGAATTGATGTGGCTGTGCCCGAACAAAGTCTGCTCTTGATGAAGGCCTTGGGCAAAGTACCTCATACCGGCGGACAACGTTTCAAAGTAAACAGTGAACACTATGAAACGCTTTTGCACTGGATTGAAGCGGGCGCTCCAGATGATTCGGAAACTGTTCCCACCGCTACTAGCCTTGCCATTGTGCCCGATAAAATCCTGTTTCAAGGCAAGGACAAGACTCGCAAGGTAAAGGTGATGGCAACCTATTCCGATGGGTCAGAACGCGATGTCACTCGCCTTGCTTTGTATTTAACTAACAATGCAGCCAATGCTGGTATTGATGATCAGGGCAATGTATCGGCTGGCACCAGCGGGGCTACCAACGTGTTCGCGCGCTTTGCAAAGTTCACCACTGGTGCCGAAGTCATTGTGTTGCCACAGAATTCTGTCGGGTACAAAAAGCCTTCTGTGAAACCAGCAAACTATATTGATGAACTGGTTTCTTCCCGGTTGGACAAGTTGCGAATTCTTCCCAGTGGCCTGGCTGATGACCAGCAGTTTCTTCGGCGGGTTTATCTTGACCTGATTGGATTGCCGCCATCCACCGATGAATATCGCCGCTTCATGGCGTCCAGAAATCGTGCCAAGCTGATTGACGAATTGATGGAGCGCGATGAGTTCGCTGACGTCTGGGCCACCAAATGGTCAGAGATGGTGAAGGTTCTGGGAGATACAAATAGTGGGTCGGGCACCGATCCGAAAGTCGCCCAGATCTACTATAAATGGATTCGAGAACAGGTAAAGAAGAACGCGCCCTTAGATCAATTTGTGCGTGCCCAAGTGCAAGGCAGTGGCAGTAATCTGTCCGATCCGCAAGCCAACCTCTACACCATGCTTCCGCAAGGAAATTATCAAGCCAAGGCAGTTGCCCAGGATGTGGCCCAAGTATTTACAGGCGTGCGAATTCAATGTGCAGAATGCCACAACCATCCGTTTGACCGTTGGACCATGGATGACTATTACGGCTTTGTAAGTTTCTTTACTGGAGTGAAGCGTAAGTACGGTGCCGATGCAGTAGAGTTCTACATCTACAATGATCCCAATGCGCCCCCCGCTAAGCATTTGATGGACGGCCGTCCGATGGCTCCAAAGTTTTTGGGTGGACCAACGCCAGTTACTAAAGGTGTCGAAAATAAAAAAGATCCACGCGATGCACTAGCCGATTGGCTTACTTCACCAGACAACGCAATGTTTCGGCAAAACATGGCGAATCGGATTTGGGCTCACTTTTTTGGGCGAGGAATTGTGGAACCAGTGGACGATGTTCGCATCAGCAATCCGCCAAGTAATCGCGATTTGATTGAAGCTCTTGGACGAAAGTTGGCAGGATATCACTTTGATGCAAAGGCATTGATCCGCGACATTTGCAATTCGCGAACCTATCAGGCGTCGTCGCTGGGGAACGCTAGCAATAAATCAGATGACCTTCAGTTTTCCCATGCCGCCGTGCGTCGGTTGCGGGCAGATGTAATGTTGGACGCCATTTCTCAAGTCACTGGAGTGAAGACCACTTTCAATAATTTCCCCACTGGATATAGGGCTTCACAAGTATTTGATGGAGGGGCTCACTACGGGCACTATTTCTTGAAGACCTTTGGCCTGGCTTCTCGGGAAACTGTCAATGCTGCGGATACCAGAATGGAGCCGACACTTTCGCAAGCTCTGCACTTAATCAACGGCAACACGATTGATGAGAAGGTGGGGAAAAGCACGGTGATTTCTGGAATGTTGAAGGCAAACAAATCGTCAGCGGAGATACTGGATGAGCTGTATATTCGGGCCCTGACCCGCGTTCCTACTGCCGTTGAAAAGAAGAAGTTATTGGCCATGACAGACTCTGATCCAAAAGATCGTAAAGTATACGAAGATATTTTCTGGGGCTTGCTGAACTCCACTGAGTTCGCATTCAATCACTAAATGATACGCTGGCCTGCTTGCGTATTTCTCATTGCAACTGCCACTGGGCAAGCTCCAGTAAGTTATGAAGTGGAAATTAAACCACTCCTGCGGCGGCACTGTTTTGCTTGTCACAGCACAGAAGAAAAGAGGGCTGGCCTGGACTTGGAAAGCTTCGCCGGACTGCTGAAAGGCGGTGGTTCCGGTGAGATTGTGAAGCCCGGACGTCCTGGTAGCAGCATCCTTTTTCTGGCAATTTCCCACGAAGGAAATGGTGTGCCGAACATGCCGCAAGGTTTGCCAAAAATCCCTGATGCGGACATTACGCTGATCCGCGAATGGATTCAACAAGGACTTCTCGACAGGCCCGGCGGAAAGTCGCGAAATGCCGATAGAGGCAACCTGGAAGTGGCCGCCAGTCTACTTCCGAAGCCGAAAGGTGCGCCTGCCATGCCCGATGCACTCCCGCTGTTGGATGCACAAATCTTACAGGCAGCCCAACCAATAACGGCGATTGCCGCCAGCCCCTGGGCACCGCTCTTAGCTGTAGCTGGACATGATCGAATTGCCTTATATAATTCTGCAACGCGCGAA
>JANMWO010000590.1:0-4583 GCA_031394025.1 Acidobacteriota bacterium | reverse complement strand
AATGCAAGACGCCTGTTCGGCGAGTGCAACAGCTTACTAAACATCATCGGACACACCTCCACACTGAAAAGTTGGACCATCTTGCTTAAGTAGACATGTCTGGGAAGACGTTCGCTTTCTGTGAAGCTTAGTACGTAAGGTACCATTCGTACCACGACCGGAGTTTTTACAGCAAGAAAATAACATCATTTTAATACTCCCCAGATTCCCAATGGCCTATTTCTGCCTTTGTAGAGCTATCGTCTGACTAGATTAAACTTATTACAGACTCCCCTTAAATTCATCAATCTAGGGCATTTTTCTCCTAAAACCCTATACTGGCCGTAGCACTGGGGTACCAACTTACGGCAGATTGTACAAACTGCCTCGGCTTGTCCTGGGTAAGTGTTTTCCGGGATGGTTGAATGGTCTTTAGCGGTCTAACTTGAAGGCTGGTTGAGCATCCCGTTTGCGACAAGAAAATCATTTGGATTGAGCCATGCGGACACAGTAATCCGTGTTTACTTGCCTCATCTTTTGGGAACATCACTATTTTTCTGTAGTAACTCAACCAGTGCTTCAAATAAACGCGACTTCACCTCATAGCGTTGCGGTGCCCTGGTGATGTAGCGCACGATTACGTTGATGTGATTCACCGATGGACGCAGATCGACGGCAGGCTTGGCTGAAAATTCACGATTCCCGTATTTATGTGTCACCCGTTGCCAATCTGCTTCCGCCAGGCGGGCGTCTTCGGCGGTGGCTTTTTCTACCAGTTGGCGGATCAACTGGGCGGTCTGGTAGGGGTCGCCAGTTAATGGCACGGTAACTTGCAGTTCATCCCACAGCCACTGCCCTTCTGTTGAGAAGTTAAAAAAGTGGTGTTCAATGGCGTACTTATTGCCAAAGGAAACCCGACGGCCAGTGGGTCGGCTGCCGTTGCTCCAATGGCCCATTTCAAGCAACACGGTATGCAGAATTCCCAGCTCAATCACTTCCCCACCAACACCTTCAATTTCCACCCAATCGCCCAGGCTAATGCCGTTTTTTCCCATTAGAATGAACCAGCCAAAAAAGGCCAGAATAAAATCCTTCAACGCCACGGTGAGTCCGGCAGTAAGTAAGCCCAGCACCATGGAAACATCTTTTGGTGGACCGAACAGGATCAGCAGCACGGCCAGCACACCGATGACTTGTAGCCCAGCCGACCCGGCAACACGGAGTTGATGAAAGCGGCGGTCACGCTGCTTCACTATAAAAGCGGTGAGCGCGTTGGTGGCTAATAGCACCATCAGAATCACTGCAAACACCAGTGCTAGAGAGCGCAGCAATAAACGCAAACTGGAGTTACTGCGGCGGTCAATGACAGCCGTCCAGCGTTGATAGGTATCGGCCAGTTGCTTACAATGCGCGGATCGTTTATCCAATTCGAGTATTGTTCGCTTTTGATCAGACAATTGACGAAGCCTGGCGAGCATGGCCGTATCCTGATCGTCCTGTTCACTTGGCTTTTCTTTAGCAACCAACTGTTGCAACTGGTTGCGCTCCTTAAGTAGGTTGGCGGCCTTGTCTTGCGCCTGATTGGACGCTTGACCGACACTCAGGCGGTGATCACGGAGCGTTTGCCATGCAGTGTACTGGGCCCAAAGTGTGGAGGGTTCTTCGGCCATTGCTATGGGCCAGGGGATGGCGGCGTTTTCTGACGCCTCATGTTCATGGATGGCTGTTTCCACCCTTAGGTGCAGATTGCCGCCTTGGCGAATTACTTCCTGCTGCAAATCCTCTAACTCATCCTGATTTAGATTTTGCTCGGCTTTGGAGCGTTCTAATTCGCTGGCAACTTTGTCGTCGGATGTGGCGATTTTGGTGAGCGCTTCGATCTTTTTTGCAGTGACATCCACTTTGGTTCGCTGCTCTGCAATGCGCATGGACAAAGACTTCAATAGGCCACGAAAAAGTTGGTCAGATTGGGCGGTAGCTTCCCGCAAAGCGCTGGCGAAGGCTTCATCCAATTCGCGATCCGCCAAACGCAGCGCCTCACGAGCAAGACTTTGCTCTTCCAGGTTGGCGGCAAATGGTGCCAGACGACGGGCTGTTTGATAGGCCATGTCGTCCATAAGAATTGCCCCGCCAGTGCTGGTGGAACTTTGGGGAGTGGGCAGCGCTGTGGAATCTGGCAGCCAATAGTAAGCGCCGATACATGCCACCATGAACAGCGTGATAGCGGCGATTCGTAAATTGTTTGCGGTTAGCTTCAACGCTCAATCGTAGCGCAGCGGATATAAACTAAGGAAACAGCGAGGAGGATTGGGATGAAAACCAGATCGAACGCAGTGGTGCAATTTGCGGAGTATTCGTTTCGGATTCAGGCAGTGCGGCTAACCGCCATGATGGGCGGATTGCTGTGTGGAATTTGCGCCGGAGCAACCAGCCAGGCGTTGCCCAACTTTGCATTTTTGACCACCACTGGGGGCAAGGCGGCATGTCTTGGTTTGGGCGCAATCCTATTGTTCGCCAGTGTCCGGTTGACCAAGCCGAAATGGTCTGAAGAAGCAATCGTATTGAAACTGAACGATTAAAAGTGAAAACCCTATTGGCTGTTTCGATCAGGCCGATAAGAATATCCAGAAGGGCGCACACTTGTCCATTAAAAGTTTTCTAGAAAATAAAAGTAGTGACGTGGATAAGGCGATGAGTTCGCTAAGCCATACTCTGTTGGAGGCAATTGCCAGAGAGGCAATCCGGGCCGATGCTGCCGATTGCTTAACGTTTCAACACAGTTTTCTGAGTTTTGCAAAGAAGGTGCGTGAAACCAGAGATTCCTCAGAGCTTTATGTAATTTCCGGTGGCGCGGATAAGGCTCTACAGGATTACAATCAGGTTGTCTCAAAGTATTTTAAGGCCCAATCGAAGGAATTGCAGATGTTGGCCACCAACGCAATGCGCACGGTGGCGGAAATTCATCTGAATAGTTCTGACGCAACGAAGAACTTAAAGAAGCTGGAAGAACAATTGGGGCTGGCTTCCGATGCTCAGTCTTTGCATGAGTGCCGCATTCAGATCGGCATGTGTTTGCAGGGGATTCGCGAGGAAGCCTTGCGCCAGCAGGAACAGAACGGGCAAACCATCGCTCGACTGCACTCGGAAATTAACCAGCGGACAACTCCCACGGCGTCGCGGTCGGTTTGCGGCGATGATCCGGTTTCCGGCCTCCCCGCGCGACATCAGGCAGAGGAAGCACTTGCCGTTTTGGCGAACAGCGGCAACCCCGACCAGTTTGCTGTATTGTTTGTGGTGCATCGGGTGCAACTGGTCAACACGAAGTACGGGTATGCCGTAGGGGACAACATCATACGATCATTTCTGCGACATTTAATGCAGGAATTTTGCGCAGTAGACGATCTTTTCCGCTGGTCTGGTCCGGCATTTTTGGCAGTCACTCATCGCCCCGACGGCTTACAGGCGTTGCGCAGTGAGGTAGCAAGAATCACATCGCATCGGATGGAGGAAAACATTGCTGTGGGAAGTCGCAATGCACTTCTGGGTGTAACGGCTTCAGCGCTTACAGTACAACTGATTCAGGAAAAAGATACTGCTGGCCTTACCAGGAAGCTGGACGAATTTGTAAAGACCAATGGCTGATGGCGTGAGCTCAATTTGGCTACTTCACCGTCAGGACAAAATCAAGCACCAGCACCAGTGAATCTGGTGTGGCCCGCACGGCTGAAATCTCAAAGTTCGATAACTTCTGCTGAAACAACGCATCCCGGCTCTGTTCCAGAATTTTCCTCGCATCCGATTCCGCTGGATATCCAATGTCTTTCATCAACGCCTGCTGCAGCCCTTTCATCACCCGACGCGAGTACATTGTATCGTGGCCATTGGTGGATGCCTGAACATCTTTCAAGGTAATCAGCCCGCTTTGATATACCGGCGTACCCACTAACGTGAGGTCAAAGGAATCGCCAATGCCCACGCACTTACCGAACATGCCCAGTGCCGCTTTACCGATGAAGCGGGCGCGGATCACCAGGCGTCCGTTCCATTCCCCGATCTTCGGTTTTTCTAAGTAAGCGAAGTTGCATTTACGATTTTCGTTACCCTGCACATAACGGCGCCCATCCTGGGTGAACAGTTGCTGCGCCAGAACACGTTCCAATGCGGGGTATTGCACGCGCATTTCAAGCGCTGAGGCAGGCTGTACGATGAGAAAAATCAGACAACGAAAGATAGAGATTTTGCTTGCCATAGGCATGGTTAACCCAAATTATAGCGACCCCGCCGAGTACAATTGAAAAGTGTCAGTGAAATTACTTGAAGGCAGGCAGGTGCGCGATCAAATCCTTGCGGAACTGCGTCCGCGCATTGCTGCGTTGCCCAGACCGCCAGGGCTAGCCGTAGTGTTGGTGGGCAACGATCCGGCATCGGAAATCTATGTTCGGAACAAAGTGAAAACTTGCGCAGAGCTGGGCATTTTCAGTCAGAATTTGACGCCCCCCGCCAACATCACCACGGCGGAACTGCTGATGCTGGTGGGTGAACTGAATGAGCGTCTGGATATTGATGGAATCCTGGTGCAATCGCCCTTGCCCAAACATATTGAG
>JANMWO010000587.1:0-8827 GCA_031394025.1 Acidobacteriota bacterium | reverse complement strand
CGCAATTACGTCTATCTCTATCAATGCATCTTTATCCAGCCGACCTATCTGTACCGTAGTCTTCGCCGGTCGATTTGGAAATCGTTTGGCGTACACTTCATTCATCTCTCCAAGTAATGAAAAGTCTGTGATGAAGATGGTCACTTTGGCCACCTGATCTAACCCAGATCCTGCCGCTTTAAGAATCGTCGCAATGTTGTCGATTGCCTGCTGCGTCTCAGCTTTCATCCCTCCAGCGACAAGAGTTTTTGTGGAAGGGTCAACTCCTAATTGCCCCGAAACGAACAGCAGATCGCCCAACTGCACTGCTTGCGAATAGGTGGCGTTGTTGGGCGGCAGCTCAGGAACTTCAATGGGTTTTGGCCGAATCATTTTTATGTTATTCCGTTTTACCTAACCAGGATTGCTTATCAATTTCAAAATGCAGCCGGATAGACGGAACCAGCACTGGACCGCGATCCTGGTTATAACCGGGGTTCCAGATTTTTTGCAGATCCACTGCCATAAAGGCTCCCCGAGCAATGTGGAAATTGTAGTAGATTTCTATGATGTTCTCCCTGCCATAACGCAACCCACCATCGCCCAGTAGAAATCCTAATCCGCCATTGGCTAAGTAGCGCCGATGATCACCGGAGATCGCATTGGAAACAATGGCCGCACCCACTCTGTCTTTCTTACGATGCCAAGGCTGTCCTTTAAAGTCCCCTCCACCAAGCACTGTTTGGTTCACTTCGGTATAGGCGAATGATTCATACCTGCCTTCATTCCAGCCCCACCTTCCAAACACACGAAGGTTCTCCGTCAGCTCCTGTTCCAAGTTCGCGCCGAACCCATATTTCAACCGGCTTTGCTGGCGAGTGGCGGTAACATCGGGAACGTTGAGTGAAGTAGCACGGGCGATGGCTTGCCGATAGTCGCCCATGTTCGCATGGTTGAAATAAGTTAGCAGTCGAATAGCACCGTTGCGATCTTTCAACCACTTGTGCCGCCGTTCCAACTCAACATTTTCCGCTCTGGCCCGAGTCGGGTTCCAGTCCAGCTTCAGCCCGTTAGCCACGGTAGGCATCAGCATTTCCCCGAAACGCAGAGTCCAATCGTGATCCCAATATTCAATCAACACGCCATTGGAATAACCCCGTGTATCGGCGGCGTAATCGTAACCACCGTTGTTATCCACGGTCCAATTCATGAACTGTAAGTGGCTATCGGTACCAATGGCGTTGGCATCAAAATAATCAGCAGTGCCAAACTTGCCCGCGCGGATTTCAATGCGTCGCACAGGCACTTTCTTGCTGATCGCAAACGGCCCCCTGGTTGCATCGATCATCTCTTTGCTCAATGGAATAATCTGCCGCACCATGTAACGCGCAATATAGGGCGTGGAACCCAATGTCGGGTTGCGCACTACATCTAAATTGGTGAACCCGGCCAATCCCAAGGCAGTGCTGATGCCCCCGCCACCGGCCGTTTCCATATCGAAAAATACTTCCGTATTCTTCGCAATTTGAAATCCTGTAAACAGCGTGAACACGCGGGAAGTAATGTTTTCCCCATGCGACACCAAACTATTTGTCCCGCTGTACTTCGCCGGAAATTCTCCGTGCAATTGGCTGATCCAATTCATCTGCCCAGAAATCCAGATACGATCACGGTACGAAGATTCAGTTGCTTCCTGCGAGCAAAGTGGATGGATGGAACAGAGCAGAATCGCCATTGCGATGCACAAGCTGCGGCAGACATTCATAATCCATTTTGGCAGAGTAGACTTAAGAGGAATATGACAATCGCTCAATTTCGGCAAATTGCTTTGAGCATGTCCGGAGCGGAAGAGCGCTCCCATATGGGGCATCCAGACTTCCGAGTGAATGGAAAAATCTTCGCCTCTGTAGCAGATCCTAAAAAAGATTTAGCCATGGTGAAAGTCACTTTGGATCAGCAGGCAAGTTATCTTCATACCGATCCAGATACCTTTTACGCAGCATCCGGCGCCTGGGGTCGATCAGGATGCACCATGATTCGACTTCAATCCGCCGACCCGGAAAAGATAGGTGAAGCAATGACCGCCGCTTGGCAAGCTATTGTCAAAAAGACAAAACCTGCAAAATCTGAATTCTGAAGTTGGAATTTAAAATAGGGAAAATTTGAAATAGGGGACGTGACCTCTATAATTTAACTCGTTTAACACAACCATAACAATCCTTTACAGTCACAAGCTGCCGCGTCGTGTTTAATTGTTAGGATAATTTCAAACATGAGAATAGTGTGTTTCATTGGGATACTGTTGGCGGCTACCCCCACCTTTGCACAGCGCAGTGGCGGTGGCCAAAATCCGCCACTTGTCTGTCTGAAAACCGTAACCGAGCCTGCACCTACGGGCTTGGATCGTTATGTTCAAGACCAGACTGCACTTGTGGTTCAAAACCGGGGGGTGCGATCATGAAATTGAGATTGACCCGTGTCTCTTCAATGTTGCCCTTTTGGTTTATGTTCGCCTCCATGGCGTTCGGACAAGGCGGCCGGGGACCGCAACTTGTCTCCCTCAAGCAGGTGCCGGTTCCGCAGCCGACGAATATCGCTGCATACGTGAAAGTTGGAACAACAAGGGCTGCAGGTGTTCCAGAGGAACAATTCGCAGTGCACACAGTGCCATCAGGGCGCGGAGTTTACGGCTGCTTCTTTCACGAATTCCGCTAACACAGCAGCCAAGAACAATGACCCTGACAACATTGGCTTCTTCCGAACCGGCGTATCGCCCATGGCCGACGACACTGGTTTGGGCGGACTTGACGGCTTTGGGCTTGCCCTGTTTGCGCCCTCGAGAGCGCGGTCTGCAGGCACGTTCAAATCTCCGGGACTTCGCAACGTCGAATTCACCGGTCCGTATTTTCACGATGGCAGCCAAGCGACGCTCGAACAAGTGATCCAATTTTACGCGAGGAACGGCGATTTCCCAGCAGGCGGAAACCTCGGACCTGGCATCGGTCAAATCAATCTTTCGGCAGCCGACCAAACTGCCCTGGTAGCATTCCTGCGCGCTTTGAGCGATGATCGGGTGCGCTATGAACGAGCACCCTTCGACCACCCATCATTGTGCATTTCGACTGGTGCTAACGAGCTCTCGCCGGGCTTGCTGGAGTCGGATACATCCGGCTTCACCTCCAGTGCCGCCGAACGATTCGGCCTGGTGCCAGCCGTGGGAAAGGCGGGGAATGAGGTGCCCCTGCAGACCTTTGAAGAGATGCTGGCAAGCATCGGAAACGATGGATCGCGAGCCCACGCTTTGACCGAAACATGTAGCCAATCGGTCACAGTTGCTCCCCGCATTGAAGCCGTTACACACGCGGCAACGTTTGCCACCGGACCGGTCTCACTTGGCGAGATTATTTCGCTGTTCGGTTCGAATCTGACCGGCAACGTCACGTTCGATGGGCTGTCGCCAACGATTCTATTTGTATCTCCGGGGCAAGTCAACGTCACGGTTCCGTATGTCACCGCAAAATGATAATGTCCTAATTGTGCAAAGTAGAAATGTCCTATTGACTGGGTCAAGCTGTGGAGGTGCAAACAGGACCACTACTCATGACCCAGCAGGACCGCGATCATTTGATCGCACTGAAGAAAGCAGCGAAAGGTCTCATCACGCAACGGCAAGCAGCCGAAGAGATCGGACAAACAGAACGGCACATCCGGCGTCTGTTGAGAAAGCTCAAGACCAAGGGCGACCAGGCCGTCATTCATGCGCTGCGCGGACGCCCGTCAAATCGCAAGCTGGACGAAGTAATCAAGACCCAGGCGCTGAGCATACTCGCACAGCCGATCTATCAGGGCTTCGGTCCCACGCTGGCCAGCGAGTATCTGAGCAGGAATCATCAAATTACTGTGAGCCGGGAAACCGTGCGGAGTTGGATGGTCGAAGGCCTGCTGTGGAAAGCCAAGAAAGAGCGAGTGAAGGAAATTCACGTGTGGCGCGAGCGGCGGCCACGGTGCGGAGAGTTGGTGCAGTGGGACACCAGCGATCACGACTGGCTGGAAGGAAGAGGCCCCAGAATCTACCTCATCAACATGATCGACGACGCCACCAGCCGCATTCACGCTCGCTTTTCCCTGCACGACTCGACCGAGCAGAACATGCGCTTGCTATGGAGTTATCTGGAGAGCTACGGGCGCCCGGTGAACTTCTACACCGACAAAGCAAGTCTGTTTCAAACCGCGCCGAAGATCCCGCGCGACAGCAAGGCGGTTCCCCGCGACGAGCCCGATGCATTGCCCCCAACCCAGGTGGGACGGGCGTTGGCCGAACTGGGGATCGTGTGGATTGCAGCGCACTCGGCACAGGCCAAGGGGCGCGTGGAGCGAAGCTTTCTGACAGCGCAGGACCGTCTGGTGAAGGGCCTGCGGGTTGCTGGCGCACGGACACTCCAACAAGCCAATGCCTACCTGGAAGCGGAGTACATTCCCTGGTGGAACAAGGCGCTGGTTGTCACCCCTGCCAGCAAAGACGACGCGCACCGTCCGTTGTCCAAGAATCATTCGCTGGCGGCATCGTTGAGTTACGTCGATACCAGGCAAGTGGACAATGCGTACACGATCAGGTTCGACAACAAGCTCTACCAGATTGCGCGCAAGGACATTCGTGCTGGTTTGCGCGGAGCCAAAGTACGGATCGAAGTTCGACTCGATGGTTCGCTGGCCGTGCTCTTCCGCAAAAATTACTTGGACGTCACCGAGTGTTTCGAACGGCCCAAAGTGGCTCCCGCTCCGAAGAAGAAAAAGGCAAGCGGTACGCCACGCCCGAAAAGCCATTGGATGGACAACTTCAACCTGACCCCGCCCGACAAGGCAGCTCTTGCCCCCGCTCCAACCGTTACGCCGTCGGCCAGCAAAAAGGCAATTCGGTAGGCCGGGCAAAAACAGCCCGGCCAGCGTCGCGTTTATTGTATTCAAAGCCTCCGCTCGGGAGTCTCACCAAAGTATGCGCACTGCAAAAAGCAAAACCCTCGGAGGGTACCCCGCAGGGCCCGGTTGACCGAGGGCTTGCCGCCGCTTACTTCGGAGCCAACTCCGTCGCATCAGCTTTGAATCTTCCCCAGGAGCGCGACCTCCCGAAGAATCATCCCCACTCTAAACCCAACCTTCACCGGCTGACCGCAAAACAGGACATTTCTACTTTGCTGGGATTAGGACATTTCTACTTTGCCTTGACATGGTCGAGTGCATTTTTGTCAAGGCAAAGTAGAAATGTCCCCTTTTGCCCAGGAGGGTGAAAAGCGCATGTGGGGAAATTGCGGGACAGATAGGATGAGACGGCTGCATCGGGCACAAATGGAAGCAGGGTCTCATGGAAGCCCTGAAAGACATGGCCCGTCTCGATAAGGGCATCGCCCGCCGAATCAAACAAGAAGCCGACCGATTGGCCGAAACCGGCACTGGCAATGTGAAAAAGCTTCAGGGAATTGACCCACCCGAATTTCGTCTTCGCGTGGGCGACTATCGCGTGCGCTTCCACAACGACGGCATAGCAGTCATTGTACTCCGTGTGCTGCACCGCCGCGAAGCTTACCGATGATTTGTTAGCTTGCGGGTTGACTTACACTTACCGTGCGTCGCGAATCGGTTTTAGTTCAAACACCAAAGCATTACTTACTCCTGATGCTGTGTTCACCGTAACGTTGAACAGTCCAGGACTAACATTAGACGCGATGTCGAAAATGGCTGTAACTGCCGTTGCGCTAGTCACTAAGTTGGTAATCGTAATGCCAGGAATGGAGTTGATGGATGCTCCGCCCAAATTGATCCCGAGAATGGATACCTGCAAGCTTGTTCCAGGCCTCCCATTATTCGGAGTCAAAGATGTCAGCAATGGACCGGACCCAGTTACAGTGAACACCAGCGCATTACTGGTTCCAGTAGCAGTGTTCACCGTTACGTTGCGTGGGCCAACGGCTGCCCCAGCGGCTATTGAGAAGGTGGCCAAAATTTGCGTCGCAGTTACTGCCATGGTAGTGATAGTTACTCCGAGGATTGGATTGATTGACCCTCCAGTTAAACCGGTGCCGCTGATCACCACTGGCACTATGGCACTAGGTGCACCTGAAGGCGGCGTGATGTTTGTCAGCGCGAGTCCCGTTGAAGAAGTGATAGAAAAAGTCAGTGCATTACTGGTACCGTTCAGGTTAGTCACGGTGATGCTTTTTGCTCCCAGCGTTGCCCCTGCGGCCACCGTAAACATGGCCGAGATTTGCGTGGCACTGGCGGCTAAGATCGTCATAGTCACTCCGGCGATTGGATTTATAGACGAAGCGTTTAGGTTGTTTCCGCTAATGGTCACCGGAACACTCTGTCCTTGCCCGATGCCGGTTGGGTTAACGAAAAGCAGCATTGGTGCCTGATTCGGCAAGCCCGGCAGAACATCGAAATTCAAACTATTACTGGCCCCCAGTGGGGTTTGAACTTTTAAGGAATTCCTTCTGGCAGCGAAGATGGCAATATTGAGGGTCGCCGTCAGCAAGTTACTATTGACAACAACGATGTTAGAAACCGTAACACTAAATGGATCCACCATAAGGATTGAAGTGGGGTTTGTGAAATTACTGCCCGCGATACTTACATTGATGGAACTACCCTGCGTCCCATTGAGAGGATCCATGGAATAAAGCGCTGGAGGTCCCAATGGGCTATTGATGTTGAAAGTGAGTGCACTGCTTGTACCGCCCGTCGTAGCAACGGTAACAAATTGCGGTCCTGCGGGAGCATTGAGTGGGATGTTGAAAGTAACTGTGATCTGATTGGCTGCTGAAGTAAGTCCGCTTAAACTGATGCCACCGCCGACGCTGATCGACCCCCCGGCCAAGTTACTGCCAGTGAGTGTTACAGCGACACTGGTGCCTTGTGTGGCACTGGATGGGTTGATGCTACTGAGAATTGGAGCAAGCGGAATCACAGAGAAGTTTAATTTATTGGTGGTCCCAGTGGCCGAGGTTAAGGAAAGGTTCCGGATACCCAACGATGCATTGGGGTCAATGAAAAAAGTGGCAGTAACAAGCTCTGCCGATTTCACTGAGTTGCTGATGGTAATTCCAGCCATCGGATTAATGCTGGCCCCGGTTAAGTTGAAACCGGTGATGGCCACCGATACTGTAGAACCGCGTGACGCGACCTCTGGATTGATAGAGGTGATCACAGGATCGGTCAGGTTCATGGCGCAGTATCCACCAAAAGCATTTACCCAGTTTTGTTGAATTAGGTAGTTATACCCACCAAGAGTAATGTTAGCTTTGGAACCATTGGCAGTAAGGAATGTGTTACCGAAAGTCCAGGCGCACTTATCGGCATTTTCATCACCACGACTATCAAACCAGGCATCTATAATGGGGTCCGTGACGGCTTCTTCCAGTTCATGGGCCATCACATTGACCATGGCGTCAACTGCGGGATTGTTGTTGGGGCTGGACGCTGTCTGCTCCGCGCAATTGGCCAATACAGCAGGTGTTTTCTTGGGTACTACGGCGTACTTGATCTCAGGATCTGTAATCTGCTTTTCATTTTGATAGTGATAGTGATAGCCACAATATCCCGAAGTCTCAATGACGTCATCGGAAGTTAGAACAAAGTAGACTCCATTGGGATCTTTGGGAAGACCTGCGGCAATAGCCGCTGATACGATTCGCACGGCAGCTAGCTGACCAACAATCAGACCTTGGGAGTAACTATCATTCGCCTCCCCGGCCAGGGTTACGGAGTTACTCACAAAGTTGGAACTGGCATCGGAGTAAGTGGTGTTTATGGCAAAGTGCGGCGACCCGCCAATGGAGTTGGCAAAGTTACGAAGGATGGCCTTTCCTGCAATATCCCCAGTCCAATCGCCATACCAGATGAAGTAAACATGGGTGGTACCCAGCATCACAGGTCCGCCATGGTAGGTGATTGCGATGACTCGTTCCAGGGCGGTGAGAGCACTGGTTCCGGCAACTGGCCTCGGTTTCAGATGAGGCTGTTGAGCCACAGAACCCGATGGGGTTTGGGAATAGGAAGGGAGCGAGAGCGCGGCGCAGGCAAAGAATCCAGCTCGGAGGAGGGCTGACATATTTTTGAATGACTCCCAAATGTAAGTACGGTACGGGGTGATAGTACCATGACTTCTATTGCTATCAAAGCTATTACTAAAGAAAACCAGCCTTCTAACTGATTCAATCAGAACCATTTAATCTTTCGTTTTGCAGCGCAATTGTATCACAAGAGATTTGATTTGATGACTATTTAGTAACTATTGCGCAGCGCAAAAGATGCTGACTCAGTGCATGTAATTCATTTCTATAGGGATTGGTTGGATCTGGCGTCCGATGGATTCATGTCGAGAAATTAGGTTGGACTCAACGGTGATCCAACAACGCGAATCACGCTATTCTAAGAAAGATAGTAATTTGCAAAACATGAAGTATTTATACACCCGCAGCCTTCCGGCGAACCTTGCTTGTGTCGCAGCATTTTTCATTTTCATCCTTGCTCCAGTGCGGAGCTTTGCGGTGGACTTGCTGCCTCAGACCAGCGCCCTTTTTGACAAACATATTTCCAACATTGAGGCGCGCCTGGAACAAAGGTACCGCCAACCTGCTTTCCTTTCCGTTCCCAGTTCAGGAGAAAAAGACCAGCAATTGCGCGGCGGCACTATCTTAGTGCAACCTTCGGTGGGTAATGGCAATTTAGAAGTGAAAGGAGGGCAGATTCAGGATTGGACCGGAGCGTTATTCATCCCTTCGGCTAAGCTTGCAGATGTTCTTAAAATCGCCCAGGATTTTGGTCGGCACGCCGAAATTTTTAAACCCGACAT
>JANMWO010000582.1:0-2501 GCA_031394025.1 Acidobacteriota bacterium | reverse complement strand
ACCCCGCCCCGTCGCGGACCCGGCTAGTGCGCGTCATCTTGTTCGCTCGCTGGCACCGCAAGGGAGCGGTCTTATGACCACAGGTTATCCCAAAAAACGTTGGAGACTCTACAGGGGAGCGGGAAAACTAAGTGGCATTGGGCTGAAGGCCTGCCTCACAATGGGATCCCTGCATTTGCAGTTGGGAGCTGGCAGGCTGAAAGCCTGCCCCACAAGGGTGCAGTTGAGAACAACCAGGCTGAGTGTCGGCCCCATGCAATTGTGGGGCAGGCAGTTTTGCCTGCCAAGCCCGCCTGGTGGGCTTTCTTCACCCCTTCCATTACAAGAAACCTACTATTAACCGCCTTGACAGCAACCATGCTGCTCATCACAGGCTGCAATCAGAACAAGAGAAAAGTGATTGCTGTAATCCCCAAAGGAACCTCGCACCTATTCTGGGTATCGGTTCAAGCCGGGGCACTATCCGCGGGCAAAGAATTCAACGTTGATATTGAATGGAACGGCCCCGCTGCAGAAACTGACTACACTCGTCAAATCCAAATTGTGGATAGCTGCATTGCTCGACATGTGGACGGCATCGTACTGGCTGCCGGTGAGAAGAAGGCCTTGGTCGCGCCCATGGAACGTGCTGTTGCTGCTGGCATTCCCGTAACTGTGTTCGATTCCGGTCTTGAATCCGACAAGTACATGACCTTTCTTGCAACCAATAATTATGAAGCAGGAAAGATGGCCGCAACCACATTGGCCAAGCTTCTAAATGACAAAGGCAAGATCGCCATGGTGGCCCATGAACCTGGAAGCCAATCCACCATGGATCGTGAACGCGGCTTTGAAGCCGCGATCAAACAATCCTTCCCAGGCATGCAGATTGTCGCCACACAGTTCGGCCATTCCGACCGTTCCAAAGCCATGGGTGCTACCGAAAATATTCTGACAGCCCATCCTGAACTGGACGGAATCTTTGCATCCTCTGAACCCAGTTCCGTAGGCGCCTCCCTGGCCCTGAAATCGCGGAAGCTCAACGGCAAGGTGAAACTGGTTGCCTTCGATTCCAGTGACGGCATGATTGAAGATTTGCAAGCCGGTGTGATTGATGCCATGGTCGTGCAAGATCCGTTCCGCATGGGGCACGACGCCGTGAAGACCATCATCGACAAGTGGAACGGTAACCCGCCGCCAAAGCGCATTGACCTGAGTGCCCGCGTGGTTACCAAAGCCGATCTGGAAAAGCCTGAGATCAAAGCGCTGCTGCACCCTGACGTGGAACAATACTTGAAAAAATGACCAGCCTTCCTGAACGTTTGAAAACATGCGGATCATACGACGCCGCACTTACTTTGATTCTGACTGAGTTTACAGCCGATAGCGGCACCATTCACCACATTGGGGAAGATGGTGCGCTGCACTTGAAAGCGGCTAGTCAGGGCATCCCGGAAGTTGTGTTGAACATTGTTCGCATAGTTCCCATGGGCAAGGGCATGGCCGGATTGTGTGCCGAACGCGGGGAGGCAATCACCGCCTGCAACATCCAAAGCGATGCCAGTGGCGACGTTCGTCCTGGTGCTAAAGCCACCGGCTTGGAAGGGGCCATTGTTGTTCCAATTTTCGATGGCACAAAAGTGGTTGGAACTCTGGGCATCGCCAATCGAACAGAGCGGACTTTCAGCAGCGAAGAACAGGACTTATTGATTGCTGCTGGGCGCGTCCTGTCTGGTCTCAATTAGATGGCAGCCACTGCAATCACGGTTTCACACGACAACCTGGAACTCTTCTCAACACGTCTCCTGCTTGCTTCAGGCGTAATCGCTGAGCATGCGGATATCGTAGCCAAGTCCCTTGTTGCAGCGAATCTTCGTGGCGTTGATTCGCACGGTGTGCAACTGCTGGTCTACTATCTGCATCAGATTGTCGCAAAAAATATGTTGATCGATTCTGTTGGTGAAATCGCCACCGAATCTGGTGCAACCATGGCTTACGATGCGCGCAATGGATTAGGTGCAGTGACTGCTGCTCGTTGTTGTGATCATGCCAACCGACTGGCGGCGACTCATGGCATGGGCATGGTTACTGTGAAAAATGCCAACCATTTTGGGGCCTGCGCTTTCTGGGCGCAGCGACTTTCCGCAGAAGGGAACATTGGAATTGTGGTCTGCAATGCGTCCCCATTAGTCGCGCCATGGCAAGGGAAAGAAGTACGCTTTGGCACGAATCCCATGTGCATGGCCGTCCCCGGTGGAAAGTTTTTACTGGATATGGCCACCACCACGGTGGCCGCTAATCGCATCTATAAAGCGGTAACAAACCAGGAAACAACTATCCCACAAGGTTGGGCTTTGGATAGCGCTGGCCGCCCCACGACCGATCCCAAAGCCGCCCTGGCTGGAGGATTCGTCATGCCCCTGGGCGGCTACAAAGGCTATGGCCTGGCGATCCTGGTGGAAATCCTGTGTGCCGTTTTGGGCGGTGGCGCCATGAGCACGGAACTTGGCGGTATACGTCTT
>JANMWO010000542.1:0-4245 GCA_031394025.1 Acidobacteriota bacterium | reverse complement strand
GCCACTCGCTGAGGGCTTTTGTGCGGCCTTGGGGCGGATTTCGGTTGCTTGGGCCAGACCAGCATGCCCCCGTTTTGCTTGGTATTGTTGCGTTTTTCTGGGCAGGCAGGCGGAATCGCTGCCCCACTTTCGAGTTGGTTTGTATTCCGGAAGTTAATTTGAGACCTGGGCAGGACAAGCCAGGAGGCATGTCCCACTAAGACGTTTTAAGAGCGGCAGACTGCTAATAGGCGTTCTTCCATGGCGCTCAAGTCTGAATCTACGATTTTTGCTCCGTCGCGGGTTACGTAAAATACGTCTAGGGCTTTGTGTGCTTCTGTGTCGATGAGCACTACTTCTATGTTGCAGCCGGACTCGGAAAACACTGTGGCCAATTCGTATAGTAGGCCTGGTTTATCTTCTGCCATGATCTCAATCAAAGTGGCGTGACCTGATGCTTCATTGTCGAATTCTACACTGGGTCTTAAACGTTCTCGTGTGCTGGGTGGGGTGGCGCGTTTTCGTCCGGCTAGCAGCGTTCTGACGTCGGTTTTGCCTAGCGCAACCCGCTCCAAGGTTAGCTTCAGTCGATCCGCTTCTGATGGGTTCAATTCCAGATTGCGGCCTGGATCAGTGAACGTGAAGGCGTCGACAATTTCTCCACGGCTATTGCTGAACGCTTCCGCTTTGACAATGTTCAAACCAAAGGCAGCGATGGTCCCGGCAATTGCCGAAAACAAATTTGGTCTATCGCGTGTGATCAGTGAAAGCCGCCACACTCCGCCTTCCTTTTGAATATCTGCACCCACGCCGATCTCACTGCTTTTTTCAGCTAAGTGGGCGTGATCCTCAATCTGCTCGCGGCTATGTGTCCGCAAATAGCGCACAGGCAGGCCTTCCATGAAAGCTGCAACATTTGGTGCTACACCTTCCTGCGCGGTGATGCGATCTGTATCCAATTCCCTTGTCAGTTCCCGATGCCCAATAATATAAACGCGCCATAACTGATCTAATCGCCAAGGGGTCATGGCGGTGGGGTTTACACCGCTAATATCGGAATAAGTAAGCAGCGCCAGATAGCGCAACTGTTCAATGGTACCTGCGCGCTGGGCAATGTGCAGTGCTGTTGTGGGATCACTGAGATCCCGTGAGTTCATCACAGAACTCAATTCCAGATGCCGCTCCACTAAGAACAGAACCAGATCCTGTTGTTCAGTGGGCATACCGATTCGATCCAGAATGGTGTGCCCTAAGCGCACGCCTTCTAGCGAATGATTATCCCCTTCTGCACCTTTGCCAATATCGTGCAGAACCAGGGCGAATATAAGTAGAGGCAGGGAATCAATTTCTTCCAGCAATTCAGCAAAATGGTGCCGCGTGCCCTGCTGCGGTTTCTTCAGTTGCAGGAGATTTTCAATGGTGATGAGGGTGTGTTCATCCACTGTGTAGCGATGATAGAAATCGCGCATCACCATGCCGTCAATTAAACGCCATTCGGGCAGCAGCGCTGCGAACAAACCTGTCTCATTCATGGTTCGCAATGCGGCCATGGCATGGGGCAACGCAAAGATTTCCTGGAGATAATTCCAAAGCTGATGCGGCTGATTGAAGTACGTTTCAATTGTGGGCAACGCCTCTTTTAAACGGCGTTCCGAGTCTGGCGCAAGAGTGAGCCCGTGCCTGGCAATGAAGCGGATTAAGCGCAAGGCTAGTTCGGGGTCGCTTTCCAATTGCTGGGGACTGCGCAATAAAAGACGATCTCTGCTGACGCTCATTTCTGAATTGGAAAGTCTGGATCGCCACTCCCGAAATTGACTGAGAAGCCCGCTGGCTGGCGTTTCGCAGATTTCGAGTACCTGCAAGGCGGTGCGGTGAACTTTTCTTGCATGGAGAAAATATTCGCGCATCCAACTGGCCACGGTTGGGCTTTCAATGAACGGTTGCTCAACGTATTCTTCCTGCGCGTCGAAGGTCAGCAGGTTCTGATCGCGTACGGCGCTGAAATGGAGATAGCAGCGCAGGTTGTGCAAAAAAGCCTGGGCCTGGTTCAACTCTGAAAGGTAGTCGAAATTGTTCTTCTGCGGATCTCGCAGTTTGTGCAGCCAGCCGATTACATGCAGGTCACGCAGGCCGCCGGGGCCTTCCTTGATGTTGGGTTCCAGGTGGTACACGGTGTCATGAAACTTATCGTGACGCGTGCGGGTTGCCTGACCCAGGTGACGGATCATGCTCTGACGCTCTGTAGCAATGAACTTGGGCAGCTTGGTTGTGAGCTTTGAATACAGCACGGAATCGCCTGCCAGAAAGCGTTGATCCAGAATGCTGATATTCAGTTCTACATTTTGCGGATTCAGTTCAGTGCAATCCGCTACTGTGCGAAGGGAATGGCTGAGGCGCAGCCCGGCGTCCCAAATGGTTTTGAGAAAAAGAGAAAGAGCCTCCTTGCGTTCTTTGGATTCGGGAGGTGCTTCCATTAGAAGCAACAGATCGATATCGGAAAAAGGGAACAGTTCTTTTCTTCCATAGCCGCCTACCGCAAGGGCGGCAAGGCCAGTGGGCCAGACCGGTGTTAAAGCGTCGCGAAAGGCGTTTTCGACAATGGAATCGACAACTCTCGTGCGAACTTCAAGCACCGGGATGGCTTCGCCGGTGGAAAAGTACTGCTCTTTTATTTTCTCGAACGCGACGTTATAAAGCTGATTCGCCGCGTTCATCGTTGCGGATTCGGATGGCATCTTGGACATCGTAAACAAAAATTTTACCGTCGCCGATTTTGCCGGTTTTCGCGGCGCTAATCAGAGTCTTCAACACTTCTTCCAGTCGGGAAGAAGCAATGACCAATTCAAGTTTAACCTTAGGCAGAAGATCGACTTGATATTCCTGTCCACGATAAACCTCTTTATGGCCTTTCTGGCGACCGTGACCCCGGACTTCGGAGACGGTCATACCGTCGACGCCGATGCCCTTAAGGGCCTCCTTCACCTCTTCCAGTTTAAAGGGTTGTATAACAGCTTCAATTTTTTTCATTGAGAGATTCCTTTTCTACGATTCAAAGTTGTAGCCTTCTTCGCCATGCTGGCTAAGATCAAGGCCTTCGATTTCTTCTTCAGGGCTCACACGGAGACCAACGGTCAAGTCACAAATTTTCAAAATAATCAGGGTGCCAACAATGGCCAGCCCCCAGGCAATACCAACGCCAATCAACTGGTTGATGATCTGTTGTCCGTTGCCATCGACCAAGCCGAGCGGCATTACTTTACCTGCAGCATCTTTCAAACCATCATTGACGGCGTTGGTGGCAAATACTCCGGTAAGGATTGCGCCCAGTGTTCCGCCTGCGCCGTGAACGCCGAAGGCATCCAGCGAGTCATCATACCCAAAAATACTTTTCACCTTGGAAACCATCAGGAAGCAGACAAACCCTCCGATTAAACCCATAATGATGGCAGGCATTGGCTTTACGAATCCACTGGCTGGAGTGATGACAACCAGGCCCGCGACGGCGCCTGAAATGCCGCCCAGCACGCTGGCTTTTCCTTGAAATACTTTTTCGGCGATTAGCCAACCGATGGTGGCCCCGGCGGCTCCAAAATGAGTGGCCACAAAAGCACTGGTGGCCAAAGCTCCGGCACCCACTGCGCTACCGGCATTAAATCCAAACCAGCCTACCCACAAAAGGCAGGCTCCAATAAAGCTTAGAACCAGACTGTGCGGCCGCATGGGCTCATTGGGATATCCCAGCCGTTTGCCCAAGTAGAGAGCGCAGACCAGCGCGGACACGCCAGAGGTGACGTGGACAACGGTTCCGCCGGCGAAGTCAAGGGTGGGCACCTTGCCGCCGAGAAAGGCATTCAGAAAACCGCCCTTACCCCAAACCATGTGAGCCATTGGATAGTAAATCAACAACGACCAGAGCATGGTGAACAACAGCATGGCGCTGAACTTCATGCGTTCGGCAAATGCACCGGAGATTAGCGCCGGGGTGATGATGGCAAACATCAACTGAAATGCCATGTAGGTGAGATGGGGCACGGTAGCACCGTAATCGGCATTGGGAGCAGCGCCCACCCCTTCCAAAAACAAGTAACGCAGATCACCCAGAAACGGGTTCCCTTCAGCGAACGCCAGACTGTAGCCGACAGTTGCCCACATTAAAGTTGCCACCGCCATGAGAACGAAACTTTGCATCATTGTGCCAAGTACATTTTTCTTTCGAACCAGTCCGCCATAAAAGAGGGCAAGGCCGGGTCCGGTCATCATCAAAAC
>JANMWO010000532.1:0-5783 GCA_031394025.1 Acidobacteriota bacterium | reverse complement strand
CTTCCCAGGCGCGTCTACTTAAGGCAGATGGTCAAACTTTTCAGTGCGGAGGTGTGTCCTATGATGTTTAGTAAGCTGTTGCACTCGCCGAACAAGCGTCTTGCATTGCTAGCCCCGGCAACGTGTTACGTACCGGATGCTTTTCGGCACGCTGAGACCGATCACAAAAGACACGATATCCTACTGCGGGAAATGCAGAAGTTACGTGGGGCAATTTACCTTAAAGATGGTGCCATAGAACCATGGCAGCTTACCAAGGATGGTTGCCATAGAGCGGAGGAAGACTACGATAGTTGGCATCTTCTTTTGTTGGGGGAGAAAGGACAGATTATAGGCTGTGCCCGTTATCTTCACTACGAGAATACTGTTTCATTTTCTGAAATTGGTTTGGACAATTCCGCTCTAGGGCAAAGTCAGGATTGGGGGCACAAGCTGAGAGCCGGTGTGGAGGCCGAATTGGCCACTGCCCGTCAACAGGAACTTGCCTATGTGAAAGTAGGCGGTTGGGCGCTGTGCGAAACATTACGGAATACAACGGAAGGCTTGTCCATCGCGTTGGCCACTTGGGGGCTCGCGCAATTGCTTGGGGGGTGTCTTGGAATTGCCACGGTGACAAAGCGTCACTCCTCGTCATCCATACTGCGAAAGCTGGGCGGTCGGTCGTTAGAAGCCAATGGAATTGAGCTTCCCACCTACTACGATCCTGAATATAAATGCGAAATGGAGATACTTCGTTTTGACTCGCGCATGCCAAACCCGCGTTACGAGGAATGGGTTTGTCAAAGCAGGACGGGCCTGCTATCCATTCCGGTAATCTGCGGAAACGCGGGCACCGACCGGTGGAACGATTACGGTGCCACTATCGGCATTGCTAACCGGCGAAACTACTCGCTCCAGTTACAAACGCAGCCCGCTTCCTAACCCAATGCAACGAGCAGTCCATAGCGTTTTTCACGAATGGGTCGCCATTCTTGGTGCCAATAATGTGATCACCAGCCGGGAAGCGCTCCAATCCGCTGAAACCGCCACGTTCGCTACTGCGCAGCAAGTGCCGGTTATACTGCGTCCCGCTACGCGCGAAGAAGTACAGGAATGTCTTCGAATTGCTAACCGGTTTAATATTCCCGTCTATCCTGTTAGCAGCGGCAAGAATTGGGGGTATGGGTCACGGGTTCCCGCAGCGGGTGCTTGCGCTTTACTCGACTTGGGCCGGATGGGGCGTATCCTCGATTTCGACGAACAGCTTGCTTATGTAACCGTTGAACCAGGGGTTACGCAAAAGCAGCTATATGAATACCTCAAGACACGTAAGTCAAAGCTTTGGATGGATGCCACCGGTTCCAGTCCGGACTGTAGTCTCATCGGAAACACGGTGGAACGTGGTTTCGGCCATACACCCTATGGCGACCATTTTGCTCATGTGTGTGGGCTTGAAATTGTTCTTCCTAACGGCGAAGTTGTAGAAACCGGTTTCTCCCGCTTTGCCGGGGCCAAGGCTGGCGATTCATACCGATGGGGAGTTGGCCCCAGCATTGACGGCCTTTTTTCGCAATCGAACCTTGGCATTGTTACCCGGATGACCATATGGCTGATGCCTGCGCCCGCCCACTTTCAAGCTTTTTACTTCAGTTGTAACCGGGACGAGGATCTGGCCGCTGTGGTTGAGGCGCTGCGTCCATTGCGCCTCAATGGCACTCTGCGCAGCTCCGCACATATTGCCAACGACTATAAAGTACTCTCCTCCTTGCAGCAGTATCCATGGGAGGAAACCGGGGGCCAAACCCCGCTTGAACCTTCCGCTATGGCCGCCTTCCGCAAGAAAGGAAGCTTTGGGTGCTGGAGCGGCTCCGGAGCGTTGTACGGTACGCGCCGCCAAGTGGCTGAAGCCCGCCGCCTGGTCCGCAAAGCTCTCCGAGGCAAGGTAGCCAAGCTGCAATTCCTGGATGACTGGACTTTAAGACTCGCCAGCCGATTCGCCAAACCTTTTGGTTGGTTCACCGGCTGGGACCTTAGCCGGACCCTGGAACTGGTTAGGCCTACTTATGGGTTAATGAAGGGCATTCCTACCAATGTTCCGGCAGCCAGCACTTATTGGAGGAAACGCACACCTCCCCCCGCAGACCCCAATCCTGACAGGGACGGCTGTGGCTTGCTATGGTGCTCTCCCGTAGCGCCGATGGAGGGTGGGCACGCATTAGCCATCTGTGAAATCGCCCAGCGTACCCTGCTGGAATTTGGATTTGAACCGATGATATCCGTGACGTTACTCACGGAACGGTCTCTATCATGCGTAATTTCAATTGCTTACGACCGGTCTATCCTCGGTGAGGATAAAAAAGCAATGGAATGCCACCACGCTTTGCACGACCGTCTTATGCAAGAGGGATATCATTCGTATCGGTTAGGAATCCAATCGATGGATGGGATGCATGGCGAAACCGGATATAACCGGCTCTTACAGGCGATTAAAGGCGTCTGCGACCCTAATGATATCCTTGCGCCCGGTCGATATTGTGGGAAAGCCATTGCAAAGCGGTCAAAGGTGTCGACGGCACCCCCCGCAATCCACGATGTAGAGAGTCTTCCGGCTGTCACCGCAGCGATGTGCGAGCGCGTTCCTTAAAAGCGTAAAGTCCTCGTAGCGGGCTACCGCGCGGGAACTCCGTATTTTGAAGAAGGTCTGCTTGTGAATGTCGAGACAAGTCCACTCGTTCCTACGGATGAATTCGCGGTTCTTAGTGCGGAAACCCAGGCGGCGCGGCTAGTGAGTGATTTACATCAGCCAAACCCGCGCATCTATTGGGCTGACCTGATTCTTACTACTCTCACCGGTTGGACCTTCCTCCTGGTTGCCCTGAACACCAGCCCCGCGTGGCAAACCGCACTGGCCCTTGCCCTGTCTTCCCTGGCTTTCTATCGCGGTTTGTGTTTCATCCACGAAATAGCTCACATCCGAAAACTTTTGTTGCCGGGATTTGAAACCACCTGGAACCTGGTTCTAGGCGTTCCACTTCTAATGCCATCTATCGTCTATGTGGGAGTTCATCAGAACCATCACATGGTATCGACCTACGGGACGCAAGACGACCCGGAATATATGCCTTTTGCAGGCAATCGATTGATGGTGTTGGCGTTCCTGCTGCAAAGCGTACTCTTACCCGCGTTGATGCTGCTGCGGTTTCTTGTACTCGCTCCAGTTGGATTGGCAGTGCCTGTTTTCCATCTTTGGCTGGCACAAAAAGCTACTGCGCTATCTATGAATGTGAAGTACCAGCGGCAGGTTAGCGCTGCGATTCTTGCCCGTATTGGACGATGGGAAATGGTGATTCTGTTCTGCTGGGGGGCAGGCTTTTCGCTTGCTTTCAGAGGATTGCTTCCCTGGCGTTTTTTCGCGTTTTGGTATGTCATCCACGCCTCCATCAGTCTGATCAATACACTTCGGACTTTGGCGGCACACCGCTACCATACTACGGGCGAACCCCGCGATAGAGCGGCACAGTTACGGGATTCAGTGGATATTCCAGGAGGGCTGTGGAGTGAATTGTGGGCCCCGGTAGGGTTGCGATATCACGCGGTTCATCACTTCTTTCCCGGCATTCCATACCATAATTTGGGCAAAGCATATCGTCGTCTTACGGAAGCTTTGCCAGCTTACCGAAACATTAGTAAACCCAGTCTCGCGGCGTCGTTGCGAGATCTGGTAGGTCTGTAGTATGGCGCATTTTGGCATTATCAGCCCACCCGTTCCTGGCCACTTAAACCCTTTTAGCGCACTGGGACATGAACTGCGGCGGCGCCAACATTCCATTACTTTCTTTCACATAGAAGATCTGGCACCACGAATTCTATCGGAAGGTTTCGGTTTTTGCGCAATTGGCCAACAGGACCACCCGTTAGGATCGCTGCCTGAATCGCTTTCCTTACTAGGAAAACTGGATGGCCTGGAGGCACTTCGATTCACAGTACGGGCGGTGGAGCAAATGACCGAGGCGTTTTGCAGAGATGCCCCAGAAGCCATTCGCCGCGCCGGTGTAGATGCATTACTGGTAGATCAAACTGAGCCTGCTGGAGGGGCCATTGCCGACCACTTGGGAATCCCTTTTGTTACCATTTGCAACGCACTGACACTGAATCGCGAAATTAGCGTTCCACCGGGCTTTTCTCCCTGGCCGCATGAGGAATCCTTATGGGCCCGACTGCGTAATTTTGCAGGCTATACAGCAGCAGATGTTCTGTTGCGGCGCATTATTGGAATTGTGGGCCGGTATCGCAGGCAGTGGGGCCTCCCGCAGCAATTCTGTGCCGATCAATCTTTTTCCACTCTCGCTCAGATCAGCCAGCAGCCTCCGGCTTTTGACTATCCCAGGAAGGAGTTGCCTCAGTGCTTTCATTATGTTGGACCGCTGCGCTACGTTCCGCCGGGCCGTGAGATTCAGTTCCCCTGGCACCAACTGGACGGTAGGCCGCTAGTCTATGCATCACTGGGTACCCTGCAAAATGGCAGAACTGCGGTGTTTCGTCAGATAATTGGGGCCTGCCGCCCGCTCAAAGTCCAATTGGTGATCAGTCATGCCGGGGGGCTTAGTCCGGAAATAATCGCTGAGTTCTCAAATTCAGCCCTGGTGGTGCCGTATGCTCCCCAACAGGAACTTTTAAAGAAAGCCAGCTTGACCATTACCCATGCGGGTCTGAACACGGTACTGGATAGTTTGAGTCAAGCCGTTCCAGCTATCGCCATACCGATCACCTACGAACAGCCAGCCATAGCCGCTCGCTTGAGTTGGACAGGGGCAGGCCGTGTATTACCTCTGAAGAAACTTACGACACCCGCGTTGCAAGGCATAATGCAAAGGTTGCTTACAGAGCAGAGTTATTATGACAGAGCCCAAACGGTGGCCGATTCTATTCGGACAGCCGGTGGGGTGGTGCGAGCTGGAAATATAATAGAAGAAGTATGTTGTTAAAAATCGGAGCTCCCTATTTGGCAGGGAGCTCCTGTTGTGTGGAGGAGGGGGAACCCCACTTCACGTCACCAAAACTGCATTAAAACTTGTACTAGAACTCCATTAATTAGACTTAGTGGACCGCTTGCGATAGGCACCCATTCCCAGCAGTCCGCCACCAATGCACATCAGCAAGATGCTGGACGACTCTGGAACGGAGCTGTAAGTGGCTGAATACGAAGAAGCAATACTCCCGCCACCATTCAAGGTTGCTGCGACGGCACCAATGTTGGTGCCCAGCAGTTGTGTGCTGTAAAGCCCTGTCGCCGACGTTCGTGTTGTTGCATCCAAACCATTCTGGACGAAGCCGAATAGGCCAAAATCCACCGCAACACCGCTAGCCGTGTTCGTGAGCGTGAAACTTCCCAACGCGCAGGGCGTATTCAATGCAGGATTACCAACGCATGCTGACGCAGTTGGAGCAACGATGCCAGCCAAATCGAAATAAAGGGCACCAAACGTTGGGGCTGTAAAGAGGTCAAGAAATCGGGAAACCACTGGTGGACCATTTAAGTCTTTTACGGTCCCAGTATAAAAGGGTGGATTGCCGCCAAAGAGTCCCGAAAAGAACCCAGTCGACGGGCTGTTGGTATTAAATGTCCCCGTAGTTGGTCCATTTGAACTCCAATCGATAAATAAGCCGCCGACTGTCACCGAGCCAGACAGATTAAAAGTTCCATAAATCGGCGCTGCCGAGGCACTGAGGGCACCAAATGTTAACAAAGCAGTCAAAATCGGCAATTTAGACACCTTGTGAATTATTCTCTTGTTGTGCGAGCC
>JANMWO010000510.1:0-9505 GCA_031394025.1 Acidobacteriota bacterium | reverse complement strand
AATGCACACGGATTCCGAACTCTTGGGCTTGCTGTACTCCGACGCGAAGATCTTCATCCCCAGAGACGAGCACCGCATCGCTGATCGCACGGTTCCGTGCCAGCGTAATCATGTCGGTGACAATTAGCGAGTCGACACCCTTTTGCTCTCCGACGCTATTCACGAAGCCGAGGCGAACCTTTATGTCTTGTAGGTGGGCGAGTGTCAGATGCTGTGCCGTAGGACCGGTCGAAGTCCCGTCGTACCAATAGACTCTAAGAAGCGGTACCCTTGAAATCCTGGTCGCAAAATCACTAAAGGCTCGTACGGCGGACTCGTGAAGCAGAGTGATCTCCGCTCTGGGAAGCCTCCGTCCTGGCGAGCAGCACAGAGCCTTGAGCGAAGACGCACCCTGCATCTATAAAAACTGCGACCCTGTCCATAGCTCCAAAAAGTAAAGGCTCCCGAAGGAGCCCTGTAGTAGTCGCCCCATTTATCTAGTTAGCCGGAGCGACAATTTGAGTATACAGCAGAACCGAAGTTTCGGCGCTATCTTTCGGTTGCCGTTCCGCGATTTGCAATTTCGAGTTCACCCTAGGATGGATCCGAACCACATTTTCAGAGACTAAGAGGCTTGGTAAAAACCAAGTCCTTTGCTTTAAATACGAAAAATTTGTGGCTCCCCGAAATGGATTCGAACCACTGTTCACGGCGTCAAAGGCCGCTGTCCTACCATTAGACGATCGGGGAGTGTGTGTGAGTGAGACGTACTTTCAATTCTTAGTTTACCCTAAGTCGGCACTTCAAATCTCAACCCCATTTGCTGGTGGGGGGCTGTCCACACGATTGCTCAATTCAGACCATCAACAGCTATTATCAGATAATGACCGAAGCAACCTACAATGAACCCAGCCTGACGCTAAACCGCATCTACACGCGCGGAGGGGACAAAGGAAAAACTTCCCTGGTTGGTGGGCAGCGGGTGGAAAAGGATTCGGCACGACTGGAATGTTATGGCACCGTGGATGAGTTGAACTCCTTCATTGGAGTGGCGCGCGTTTCTGCTGAAGAACATGCCCAACTGGCCGAACTGGCTACCATCTTAAAACGCGTGCAGCATGAGTTGTTCAACCTGGGCTCCATCCTGGCAACGCTGACTGAAGATGTTCATCCCAAGCAGCCACGCGTGACCACCAAAGAAGTACTGCAACTGGAAATGGAAATTGATCGGATGAACGCCCCGCTGCCCGCTCTCAAAAGTTTTGTGCTGCCTGGAAGTCCACGCGCTTCGGCTGAACTCCATGTTTGCCGCACTGTCTGCCGACGCGCTGAACGTCTTACTGTGACGCTGGAAAAGATCGACAGCATTCCTCCAGAAGCAGTTATTTATCTGAACCGCTTAAGCGACGCGCTCTTCGTTTGGAGCCGTTGGGTGAATTACAAATTAGATATCCCGGAAACACTTTGGCAACCAAACGCAGCAGCCTCTGGAAGCTAAGCCAATATCTCTTTGATCACGTTTCCAGATACATCGGTCAAGCGGAAGTCGCGGCCAGCGTAGCGGTAAGTCAGCTTCGTATGGTCAAACCCAAGACAATGCAACATAGTGGCATGCAGATCATGCACATGGGTTGGCTTTTCCACCGCTTTATAACCAAAGTCATCGGTAGCACCGTAAACAGTGCCTCCTTTGATGCCGCCACCGGCCAATAGAACGGTAAAGCCGGGTGTGTTGTGATCGCGCCCACGACCTAATTTTTCCAACCCCGAATTCTGAATCATCGGGGTGCGCCCAAATTCTGAACCAATCAGGATAATCGTTTCGTCGAACAATCCTCGCGATTTCAAATCGTCCACCAGCGCTGCAATTGGCCCATCAGTTTTATCGGCAAGCTTGGCATGAATGCGGATATCGTCGTGACTGTCCCAGGGTTGAAAGTTGCCATGATACACCTGCACCATACGCACTCCACGTTCTACCATGCGCAATGCCATCAGGCATCCACGACCAAAATCGGAAATATCATAGCGTGCGCGAACGTGTTCCGGTTCTTTACGAATATCGAAAACATCGGTCGCTTCCGATTGCAAACGGAACGCCGATTCCATAGACCGCACCGCCGAATCAAGCCCTGGTTGCGCACCAACACGATTCAGATATCCTTGGTTTAATTTACTCAACAATGCCAGTTGACGCTGCTGTTCCTGCGGAGATAACTCACCGTTGCGAAGATTTTGAATCAGCTTTTCCGGCTCCACAGCCGAGTTCTGAATATGTGTCCCTTGATAGATGGACGGCATGTACCCAGAGGTCCAAAGTGAAGCGCCAAGCACCGGAAAGCCAGGACACAATACCACGTAGCCAGGGAGATTGTTGTTCTCTGTACCCAACCCATACGTCACCCAAGCACCCATCGAAGGACGCCCTGGGAGTTGATGTCCGCAGTTGGCGATTTGCAACGATGGCCCATGATTTCCTGAATCGGTGTACATGGAACGGATGAGACAAAAATCGTCAATGCGTTTGGCAACTTCTGGAAAAATCTCACTGACTTCAATCCCGCTTTGACCATACTTCTTGAATGCCCACGGGGATTTCATTAGGCTGCCTGAAGCACGATCCGTTACGATCTTCGCGCCTGGCATAGGAGTGCCATCATATTTGATCAAAGCAGGCTTAGGGTCAAACGTGTCCACTTGGGACATGCCGCCGTTCAGGAATAAATAAATGACGTGCTTCGCCTTACCGGGAAAATGCGGCTTGCGCACCGCCATGGGATCGGCAGTGGCGGCCTGCAATGTTCCTGTCAGCCCGGCCAGACCAAAGCCGCCTCCCAACGTTTGCAGTAATGTTCGACGATCCATAAAACTTGCCTCTCTAATTCACGCTGGTGAATTCACCCGAACCGAACAATGTTTGCAGATACCGTTGCCAAGCCTTGCTGGTATCAGCCGAACCTTCGTTCAAATAATCTATGCCGAGTTGTAATTCCCTGGCATCTGGCCGACGGCTGTAGAGCAACCGGTAGGCATGTTCAATGCGCGTTTTGCTGTCAGCACCAACTTCATTAGTCAGCCGATCTGTCAGCGCCTTCGCCTGATCGGCAACAAATGTGCTGTTCAAAAAGAACAAGCCTTGCAGCGGCCCAATGGTTACTGGCCGATTATCTGACGTTGCATTTGCATCTGGAAAATCGAACAGGGCCATGGTCGGGTCCAGACGGGTGCGGCTAACGGTAAGGTAAATTGACCTTCGATTGCTGCCCTTATCCAGGGGCAAAGGTGCACCGCCAATCTGCGAATCCAGCTTGCCGGAAACAGCCAGCAGGGAATCGCGCAAGGCTTCTATATCTAATCGAGGTTGCAGGTGGGCGCGCCACAGCAATTTATTCTCCGGGTCCACTTCGGCATTGCGAATGTCATTGGCGGTGGAGAGCGCATAGGTGTTGGAAAGCAGAATTTCACGATGTATGGTTTTCACGGACCAACCGGAATCCACAAATCGTTTCGCTAAATAATCCAGCAGTTCAGGGTGCGTTGGACGTTCCCCCATTTGCCCGAAATTCGAAGTTGACCGCACAATGCCCGCACCAAAGTGATATTGCCAAATTCTATTGACCATGACGCGTGCCGTCATAGGATTCGCCGCAGAGGCAATTGCTTCAGCCAGCTCCAGACGGCCACTCCCGTTCTTGAAAAGTTGTCGATCGCCATGGCTGAGAATAGAAAGGAATCCACGGGGAGCAATCTCACCTTTGTTCTTTTCATCGCCACGAATCGCCACGGAAATGTCCGCAGGTTTATCTGCATCCTTCAGCATATGCAGGAACGGATACATGGGCGGCAGGTCCTTTTCCAGGGCCTTTAATTCAATTCGCAACTGCTCCAGATGATCCTTGGCAAACCCGCCCAGCCATCGATCCATTTCCTTGGGACCGTAATAATACACGCCCGCAGGTGCTTTGAAGCCATCGGTGCTGTAGGGTCCGGAAACCAACTCGCGCCATTGATAAAACTTCAAAGTATCAAGCGACACAATATTTGTGTACTGGCGGTTATTCTCATTCTTCAAGCCTTTTTTGCCGCCAAAAGCAACGTAGTTTTTATCCTCTACTTCCTTACCTTCTTCAATTAAATTCAAAGCAAACAGTTGATACTCCTGGGCCGCCTTGCGCACTTGATCTTCGGAAGGATTGGTCTTCATCAAATCAAACCAGAAATTCAAATACGCATGCTCCTTCTTAGGGTCAGCCAGGTAGACAATCCAACGATCCAATGTTTGACGATCTAAATGTTTAGTAGAAAAATCTTTCTTCCACGCCGCCACCATGTAGTCTGCCGTATTGCGCGCTAACCTATCGACCAGCAATTTCTGCTGCAGGATGAGGTAGTCATCAATCACTTCCTTCATCGCATCCACTTTTTTCTTGTGGGCCTCGTAGGCTTCCACTTCCGCCTTTGAAACTAGCGGATGCTGCCCGGTGGCACTGCTGCGGAAGACACCCACCAGGGAATAATAATCCTTGGTAGGAATTGGGTCGTACTTATGATCGTGGCATTGCGCGCAGCCCACTGTCAGCCCCAGAAACACCTTGGTAGTCACATCTACTTGATCGTGACCTTGTTCGCCTAAGGCTTGAAAACCAAGCCCGGGAAGCAATGCCGCACGGTCCACTTCTGGAAGTTGATCTGCGGCAATCTGAGCTTTCACAAACTTGTCGTAAGGCAAATCTTGGTTGAACGCGGCCACCACCCAATCGCGAAATCGGTAGGCATTGGGCAAGGGCGTATCGATGCTGGCCGCAAGCTGACCATCGGCATAGCGGGACAAATCTAACCAATGCCGCGCCCATCGTTCGCCATAGTGTGGAGAAGCCAGCAGACGATCCACAACTTTTGCGAAAGCTTGGGGCGTGTTGTCTTTTACGAAATCATCTAGCTCTTGCAGCGTGGGCGGAAGGCCAACTAAATCAAATGTCACTCGCCGCAACAAAGTTGATTTATCCGCGGCTGGAACCGGCATCAGTCCCTTCGATTCCAGTCCCGCAAGGATGAACTTATCTACCGCAGTCTTTGCCCAAATCTTGTTTTTTACCGCAGGCGGTTTCTGTTGGCGGACCGGTTGAAACGACCAGAAAGCGCGTTGGGCTGGTGTGATCACGTAACTGGCATCGGGAGCTTTTGCAGGCACGGATTCCTGTTTCGACCACGCGGCACCACGCTGCACCCATTCTGCAAGTGACGCCACTTCTTCCTCTTTTAATTGAGCAGTGGGTGGCATCTTCAGCGTCAGATGCGTTCGTCGGACAGCTTGCAGCAGCAGACTACCTTCAGGATTTCCAACTACGATTGCCGGACCAGAATTCCCGCCAGTAAGTACAGACTCACGCGAATCCAGACGCAGCCCACCCATCTTGGAATTGGTGTGGCAAGCGTAACAATTGGCAGCCAACAAGGGACGAATGCGCGTTTCAAAAAATGCGATGTCATCAGCGCCCATCGCCAATACAGGCAACATGCACAGCGCGATTTGTAGGGCTCGTCGCAGTTCCAAAATGCCAGGTTCGCGCAGGATGAGTGCTCGCATACAATGTCAATAGTTAGCGGTGAAGCTAAGCATATCAGATGCGGCACGGAAGTATTACGGGATGCGCTTCACAAAGCGAAGGACATCTGGAGTAGATACTTTGAAGTGCTTGGTGGGCTTGGCCGGACGGCTTGAGTAGAGGACCCAGGCAAGCAGTGCAATTCCAAATAAAATAGACGTAGCGATGATTGCAAAAATTCCCCAACTGAGCTCTGTTGCGGCGGGGTTTACCAGGGGCTCCCCCAGTCTGTTGACGGAAGCTATAAAACGATAACCCTGCTCTGGAACTGTTTCTATGAATTGATTCTCGGCATCGATTTCCCCTAGAGCTGTGCGGAGTGTGGCGACGTTTTGATCAAGGTTCGCATCTTGCGTCAGCAATTTTCCTGGACTTTCCACAAATGCCACCAGCAGGTCAAACACTTCCGGCGTCAGTGCGACAAGCATATTCTCGCGAACCAGTTGACGCTCCCCAGTGTCCAACCGAAAGGGACCAAATTCGTAGATCGCATTCTCTTGCACCAAAGCATCCCCTTTCAAAAGTTTCCAACCTGACTAATTGATGCCCAGTAACGTGGCTGGATTCTTCTTCGCCATTGCTTCAATTTGAGACACTGTTATGCCTTCTTTTTCCAACAGCCGAAACAGTTCCAACCAGCCTTCAGTATGAATAGGATTCGCTGCCTGACCCAAATCACTGGACAAAATAACGTGCTGCGTTCCCACTGCATGAATGGCTTCCACAAACTGCTTGGGCGTCATAGTGGTTTGTGTACCGACAATCGCATTCGATACGAATTCCAAATATGCCCCCTGCGCCGCGCACCATTTCATATCATCCACGCTCATTAAAACCGGGGCAATCACGGGATGTGTGACGACCATGCGCTTTACGCCGCGCTGAACAGCCGCAGTTAACAACAGCTTGGTTTCAGCAGGAGCCGAGTGTCCAGTGGCCAGCACCAAATCGTTTTTCGCGATGAGGTCGAGCACAGCTAGAACATCGTCGAGCAGCTTGCCATCCTTTGAAATGGAAACATACGGTCGCAATTCCTTGGCATACTTCACCTGGTTTTCCGCGTCGAACGTTGGCATCCAAACCACTTTGCCGCGACCACCCTTCACCATGGTCATCCGCTCCACTGCTGCCGAATTTATGCCGCCAACGGTGCGGTTCAAAGCGATGCCACCGAAGATAGTCAATCCCGGCGCTTGCTGTCCTGCTAACCAGGCGAGGCCCGCAGTGGATTCATAATGGTTCTTCAACACTACACCGCCAAAACCTTTTAACGCCATCAAGCGGGTGAGCGTAAGAGCGTCAATGGAGCGAGGTAGCGAATCGGGATCGGAGTGGGCGTGAATGTCCACAATACCTGTTAATAAGGTGTTTTGTGCCGTCAGGGAAACAGTGGCGACAAAGAATAGGATAGGGAGAAGCATTGCACCTATGCTACTCAAGTTGGACCATCCCCATGCGAGCACTGGGTCGATTTTCTTTATCGGGCCCATCAGTTCTTTTTTCTTGTTTGGTTGCGGCCCGTTCTGCAATACTCGATTTGTGGTTAAGCCTCTAACAGCTAGAAACACACGGGCGTTGATTTCGCTGCATGTATTTCTTCGCATCACAGCAATGGATGTTTGCTGTGGCCCCCCTCCTTCTCATTAATCCTTTCCTGTTTTTCAACACATAAATTATTTAGGAGAAGTGTATCCAAGACCCAACCGTCCATCCTTTGGGAAGAGACGATTCAACCGGGCGCCACGTGGTCGCATGTTTTAAAGCGGGGAACCGCACTTCGTATTACTGACATAGAAGGCGGCGCCAATGTGGGTGCATTGTTCTACAACTTTGAATGTCCCGTGGAACGTTACAACATGCCTGATACGTTGCAGGCGCAGCACATCGCTAAGCTGACAAAAGGGGCGGTGCTGTATTCCGACATGGGGCGGATTTTGTGCTCTATCATTGACGATACAGTTGGTTGGCACGATCCTATTGGCGGTGCATCCAGTACCCATTCCGTGGCCGAAAAGTATGGGGCTAAATCTTATCAGGAGTGTCGTAACGACTACACGAAGAATGCCCGCGATAGCTTTTTAATGGAGCTGGGCAAGTGGGGTTTGGGTCCGCGCGATTTCAACTCGAACCTGAATTTCTTCAGTCGAGTATCAGTGGCCGATGATGGTGCCATGAATTTTATACCAGGCAATTCCCCTTCCGGTTCGTTCATTGAACTGCGCGCCGAAATGAATGTGCTGACCATTTTGAATACATGCCAGCACCCGCTGGACCCCAATCCGCTGTATTCTCCTAAGCCTGTGCACTTGTCTATCCGGCTGGTGGAGCCGCCCAAACAAGATGATCTCTGCCGATTGTCGTGTCCTGAAAATGACCGGGGCTTTACGCTTACAGAACGTTACTTTTTGTAGGGATAAAGAGGTAGGCAATGAGCGTAATCAAAATTGTTGAAAGTAGTATAGATGCAGCCAGTGCGGTGTTTCAAACCAACATTCAGGGTGGCGATTCGTGGATACATGAAATCAAGAAAGGCCAGTATTTCCGTATTGTCGACCTGCATGGCAATCAGGCAGTAGACACGCTGTTCTATAACGCACACGATTATAGCGACCGTTACAGCGCACAGGAAACCATGTTGGAGCAGCGCAATATTTATCTAACCACTGGCACCAGCCTGCTATCTACTTATGGCACTCGGCTGCTTACCATCGTCGCCGATACTTGTGGAAGGCACGATACTTTAGGTGGTGCCTGCGCCAACGAAAGCAACATGGTTCGTTACGCGATTGAGAAGCGCTTTATGCATGCCTGTCGTAGTAGTTTTCTGAAAGCGATCACAGAATGGGGGCATGGGCTGACCAAGCGCGACATCCCCAACAATATTAATTTCTTCATGAATGTTCCAGTAACTGCTGAGGGCAAGTTGACGTTTGAAGACGGCATTTCGCAGCCAGGCAAGTATGTGGAAATGCGAGCCGAAGTGGATGTATTAGCGTTGATCAGCAATTGTCCACAACTGAACAATCCCTGTAACGCCTTTAACCCAACACCAGTGCAAGTGTTGATTTGGGATGGTGTAGACAGCTAATGTTTCGCAAGGTTTTGATTGCTAATCGGGGTGCCATTGCCTGTCGTATTATACGAACGCTGCGGAAGATGGGAGTGGCTTCCGTGGCTGTATATTCTGAAGCTGACCGCCATTCTTTGCACGTAGAACAGGCCGATGAAGCGGTTTTGATTGGCCCTGCGCCTGCGGCCAAAAGCTATCTTTCTATAGACGCGATCCTTGCGGCGGCGAAGAGCACCGAAGCCCAGGCAATTCATCCGGGCTATGGCTTTTTAAGTGAAAATGCGAGTTTTGCGGAACGCTGTGCTGAGGCAGGTTTGGTGTTTCTGGGTCCAACACCGCAGCAGATGCGGGACTTCGGGTTGAAGCATACGGCCCGCAGCATTGCAGCAGACAATGGCGTACCTTTGTTGCCCGGAACCTTGTTGTTGGCAACGGTTGAGGCAGCGGTTATAGTTGCTGAAAAATCGGCTATCCGGTGATGTTAAAGAGCACTGCAGGCGGCGGTGGCATTGGCATGCGCTTGTGCGATTCCTCAACCGCTTTGACAGAAGCGTTTGAAGCTGTGCAGCGGTTGAGTCAAGCAAGCTTTGGAACAGGTGGCCTGTTCATTGAAAAATTTGTGAGCGCTGCACGTCACATTGAAGTCCAAATCTTTGGCGATGGCAAGGGTGGCGTGATTGCACTTGGTGAACGCGATTGTTCCACGCAACGACGCAATCAGAAAGTCATTGAAGAGACTCCAGCACCTGGCTTAAGCGATGAGACTCGAACTCAGTTATTGGCAGCGGCCGTGAAGTTAGGTAAGGCGGTCAACTACCAATCCGCAGGCACCATTGAATTCATTTATGAC
>JANMWO010000505.1:0-16859 GCA_031394025.1 Acidobacteriota bacterium | reverse complement strand
AAGACGTTCTATATCGGCTTCCTGGGCCGTCTTGTGGGATGAAATGGCGACGTTCATTTTCTTCAAATCACCTTCGGCAGTGGTCACGTCAATGCGGTTCTTTTTCCCGTCAATATCTGACAGTATCTCAGCCTTGCTGGCCTCCAGCTTGGCCCGATCCACGTTATAGGTGGCGGTCATCTTATTCATGCCATCCATTTCATTTGTGATGCGTTGCGAAGCTTTCAGTTGCACCATTTCAGAATCGACGGTGCGGACGCTGGTGGCACGGTCAAGCCAATACTGTTCCTGAGCCATTGCGTCGAATTCAACAATCACTTCCCCTTTGCGCACGGGCTTGCCGGTCTCAGCTAATTTCACAATGCGAGGGTCAGGAATTTGTGGCGTCAAAAGGATCACGGAGTTCACGCTGCGGACTTCCCCGCGCGATTTGACACTAATCACAAAATCGCCTTGGCGGACCTTGGTGACAGGCACTTCTACCTTGATTGTCCCGGTATATTTGTAGGCCGAATAAGCCCCACCAAGGAGCCATGAACCCATGATTCCCCAAACGAGGAATCGCTTTTTTTTGGAGGCAGCCGTTTGGCCCAGCCGTCCCTTTTTTAAATCCTTGGACATAACCTGTTCCTTAATCTGTTCGGGGCTGACTACGTTTCCTTGGCCGGTTTGGCGGAAGGGTCTGGCGGTCTTTCTGCGGCAATGATTTCGCCTGGTTTCAAACCAGACCGAATGGCCGCGTGCGTATAACTTCGCACACCTACTTGTACTTCTCTACGCTGCCAGATTTCGCCTGATTTCACATAGACGAAGGCACTCACAACCTGCTTTTCACGATCAATCGCAGTGGGGCTTGCTTCCTTCACGGCGACGCCATCGAAAACAGCTTCCAGCGGAACCACAGCCGAGGATTCCTCTTCAGAAATAATCACGTCACAGCTAACACTCAAATCGGGAATCACCCGGGCATCTACAGTTTCAAGCCGAAGCCGCACAGGAATATCTTTTTTATATGCGTAGCGGGAAAGGCCAGCTTTGGCCAGCGCTCCAATCATCACCAGACGGGCGGGCAGTTCCAGGCCGGGATAAGCGTCAAAACGGACCTTGGCCCGCATCCCGATTCTGAGAGCCTCCACATCGGTCTGATTGACGGTGGCGTTGATCACCATGGAAGAAGGATCCACCACCTGCATGTACATCTGGCCGGGGTAGATCTGATCCCCTTGCTGAATGTAGCCAAATTCGGAACCACGAAACGTGTTCTGCATGACGGCAACACCATTCATGGGGGCCTTGGCAATCATCTTATCGGCATTGGCTTCAGCTCGTTTCAATTCACTTCGGGACTGTTCCAAATCAATTTCAGAAGACCGAATCTGCGCCTTTTCAGAGATTTCCACATAGGGAACTTCAGCAAGTAGTTGGCTGTGTTTGGCGCGGGTTTCTTCCAGAGCTAACTTTAACCGCTCACTTTCAATGGCGCTGCGCACGGGCAGAGTCTTCATGTCCAGGTCGGCTTTTTCCATGGCATTTTTGGCAGCCAGAACCTGTTGAACATGTGCTTCGCGAGTTACTTTCAAATTCGCTAATTGCTTAATAAATGAATTTTCAGCCTGCACAACGCTGGACCGATAATCGTCCAGACGGGTGAGCATGTACTGCCGATCGAATTCGGCAATCTTCTGCCCTTTTTTGACCGGAGTTCCAGGTTTTGGCGCCTCTTGAAGAAGAAGTGAAAAATCTCCGCCCATGCGTCCGCCACCACCTCCGCCGCCACCACCTCCGCCTCCGCCTCCACCGCCGACTAGGGCAGCACCAGTTGACCCAACGTTGTCACTGGTGACAGCACTATTGTCACGGGAAGTAGTGGACACTTTGGGTGCCGGAGATCGGGGGGCAGATGTGACGCGGGATGTGGAACGTCCGCTGGCTGCGCTAAGACCGCTATCGCCACTGGCGCTTGAAGTAGAAGCCAAAGTTCCAGCTCCGACGCCGCTGGAAGATCCACCGCCAGCGTTGCTGGAAACCGAAGCTGCTTGCACGGATCCAATGCCAGCTCCAGGAGCACCGCCACCCCCACCTGCTCCGCTGCGAGAGCCTCGTAAAGAAGGGGCCACTAAGGAAACATACCGTTCCGCCGCAGTGGTGCCAGTGAGTCGTAAAGATCGTTGGATTGTGCCTGCAACAGCCGAAGCTGTTCTTACTTGGACAAGGGGATTGCTGGCATTGCCCACGTCACGACTTTTGTACCAATACAATCCCACACCGGCTGCAGCAATAAGAGCAAGCAACGCCATCCACCATTTTCGACGAGGATGATTTGGACCCTGGGCAACGGCCACAGGATTGGTAGATCCAGGGGACGGGGAAGTCGGCGAAGGTAGGTGTGCACTGCTCATGGTTTTGGATGCCTTCTATCTAAACGATACGCTAGCTTATCAAACTATACAGACGTTAATCTAGCCAAAAAGGTTATTCTCTCAGTCAGGAAACATCCTTATTAGAGCACAAAGTGAAAAAAGTAGGATGGGCATCCTTACTTGTCCCGCGTTTCAGAATGATCGAAAGGCTAAAACGGCGTTCAACCCGCCGAATGCAAAGGAGTTCGATATTGCCGCTGTCATTTTGTGTGATCGGGCATGGTTGGGGACAACGTCCAAATTGCATTCTGGATCTGGCGTGGTGAAGTTGGCCGTCGGCGGCAGTATCTGGTGGAACAGACTGAGCACGGTGGCCGCAGCTTCGAGGGCCGGTGATGCTCCTAACGCGTGACCATGCATCGATTTGGTAGAACTTACCGCTGGCGGTGCGTCAAATACGGAACGAATTGCCTGCGATTCGGTTCTGTCATTGGCTTCCGTCCCGGTGCCATGAGCGTTGATATAGCCGATTTCGCCAGTTGTCATGCCAGCATCTTTGAGTGCAGATCGCATGGCGGCGGCGGCTCCTTTGGCTGATGGCATGGTGAGATGCGCTGCGTCGGAGGACATGCCGAATCCGCAAATTTCCGCATAGATTGTTGCGCCGCGAGCTTGTGCTGCTTCCCAGGATTCCAGGACGAACATGGCCGCCCCTTCGCCAAGAATCAAGCCTTGTCGATCCTTCGAAAATGGTCGGCAGGTATCCGGGGAAACAACGCGCATTGCCTCCCAGGCTCGCAGTAAGCCTTGGGCGAAAGGAGCTTCTGTCCCTCCCGTTATGGCGATATCGACAACTCCGTTGCGAACCATCCAGAAGGCCTGTCCAATGGCGTGAGCTGCCGAAGCGCAAGCGGTGGAAACTGTATAGCAAGGGCCGGTAATGCCGTGACGCATGGAAATCCAACTGGCTGAAGCGTTCCCCATCACCCGCGGTATTGTCATTGGTTCAAAGCGCTGGTGATTGACGCCATACAACTTCTGATAAGCCAGATCCTCAGTGATTTTGCCACCAACGGAGCAACCCGTAACCACTGCTGTTCTTTCAGAAATGATGGTGATGCCAGAAGCTGTAATGGCTTCCTGTGCGGCGGCGCTGGCAAATTGCGTTGATCGATCCAGCATACCGGCGGACTTGGCATCCAGGTGATTGAGCGGGTTGAAACCTAAAGCTTCGGCACCATTGGGGAACTTGAACGTTACTCCGGGGAGCGATTGAATGGGACCGATTCCGCTGTGCCCCGCTGCAATAGATCGCCAAAATTCGTGAGTGTTCAGACCAATGGCCGAGACCACGCCAATGCCTGTTACGGCAACACGCCTCATTTTATCTCCGCTGAGGAAACTTCCTTGGCTGCGGTTAAAGCAGTGATTCCGTCAATAGCTTGCTGCACTGTGGAGAACTTCTTGGCCGCGTCGTCAGGAATGTTCAGCCCAAATTCTTCTTCCAGGGCGAACATGATTTGCAACCCGTCCAGTGAATCAATGTTTAGTTCGGCAAAAGTGCTTTCTGCGGCAACTTTCCCAACTTCCAGATGTTGCGTTTTGGTGATGACATCCACAACTCTTGCGGCAATATTACTGGCCAATTTTGTCATTCTCCTCTTTTGCAAACTTTACGGCCGGCAAACCCTACGGTAGAACACTGCCCACGGCGCGGATGTCCACATCCACATTGTCGTTCACACGGAGGATAAATGTGCTGGGATTCTTTAATCCCCAACTGACGTAGGGAATCTTGAAGGTGGATGAGACGTTGATCTGGTTGCCTTGCACATCCAACCCAAACGGCAATGTGATTTCGTGACTGACACCATGCAATTGAAAGGCACCATGAACCTGCACGGTCCCCTTGCCTTCAGTGGGAACTTTTCCTTCAAAGCGGTCGGGCGTAAAAACGATGTCAGCAAATTTGGGGCTTTCCAGTATATTTTTGTGCATTTTTTCGTCGCGACCACTGTTGCCACTTTCCCCACTCAGAGCATTCACTACCAAAGAACCACTGGCTTTTCCGGTAGCACGATCAAATTTCACAGTGCCGCTCCTAAACTGAAAAGTCCCATGGACGGTGTGAAGGGAAGCGCCCAGGCTCCAGCCGATTTTGGTTTGCGGTGCGTCAAAAACAATCACCGTTTCCGCAGCGTGCAAAAAGGGGATGGAGAGCAGAAGAATTGCCAATTTCATTGTGTTTGCCTTAATGGGGAAAGGTAAGTTGTGTTGAGTGTGCCGGTGGTATGCAGCGACAATATTTGCGAGAAGACGGATGGGTATTCCGCTAAGAATCGGAAGGACAATCGACGAAGCAGTTCGTTACGTCCCAAACTGAGCAAAATTTGAGCAAGCAATGCCGGACGACGGCGGATTTGGTTATGGGCAGTTTGATATGACGCAAGATCATTGGCACTCATGGCCAAAGCAAGAGCTTCAGCTTGTTGGAACGCTTGAGATAGGCCATCGCCGGTAATGGCGTCCACTGAACCCGAAGCATCGCCAATGAGTGCGACTCTCTCTGTGGCAACGCGACGCAGGCGGCGGGATGCGGATACGGCACCCCTCTCAGAGCTGGTCAGATTGCTATGGAGCAGGCGTTGCTGTAACTGAGGAAATTGCCGCAAAGCCTGATCAAGGCGCAGATGAGAATCATCGGAAAGTACGGCAATGCCAATTTCATTGCGACCAACCGGAGTAATGTAGATTTGGCAGCCGTTGCCCCAATGCACCTCAACACAATCGGACCACGGGGCAGCATTGTAATGGCGTCGAAAACCGAATCGCGAACTTTCGTAACGGGTGGCACCCAGTCCGAAACTCTTTCTGACTTCTGAGGAATGGCCGTCGGCACCGATAAGGTACTTATAGTGAATGGTGCGTCCCCCGCAGACAACCGAACTGGAACCGAAGGAGGTAACAGGAGATTGCCAAAGCAGCGTTGCGCCACATTCTTCAGCGGCTTCGGCCAACATAGTATGCAGCCGTGTACGACGAACGCCCAGCCCCACGCCATCAGAAAACTCCGCCGCAGCTGAATAACCAGCTTCGACGAACTGGATGCCCCGGAAGGGGTGCCCATCTTCAATGCCGATAGATACGCCGAGCCCAGCCAAAGTTTTCAAGGCTTGCGGCATAAGACCTTCCCCACAAGCTTTGTCGATGTTGGATTTTGCGCCATCGGCCAGAACAACGGTAAGTCCCTGACGGCGGGCGGCGATAGCTGCGGCAAGCCCTGCTGGTCCTCCGCCAACTATAAACACATCGGCAATGCTGGGTATCTCTGACAAATTACCACCTTAGTAATATAAGTTCCGAACAAAATCCTGGCCCCATGGCGGCCATCAAACTGTAGGAATCAGGGGCAGGCCGACGATTCACCATCACTTCTTCCAGCACCAGCAAAACAGAAGCAGAGGAAAGGTTCCCCGTACGCTTCAAACAGGTCCAGGATGCGTCCAGCGCGCCTTCAGGCAACTGCAGTGCAATTTCTGTAGCTTCCAAAATACGTGGACCGCCAGTGTGTAAAATCCAACTGCCGATGTCTTTTCTGGTCAAGCCATGGGACGCAAGGAAAGCGTCCACATCATTGGCCAAATTCTTTTCCACCACAATGGGAACTTCCCGTGACAGAACAATTCGAAACCCTTTTTCCGATATGTCCCAACCCATCACCTGTTCGGTATCTGGATAGAACACGGATCGCGTAGAAAGGATGCGCGGTCCTGAACAATTTACCTGATCCCCGGCAATGAGCGCCGCTCCTGCCCCGTCACCGAAGAGTCCGCAGGAGATAAGATTGGCGATTGATAAATCATCGTGCTGTAGCGTGAGGGAACAGAGTTCAACGGAAAGCACTGCGGCTACCTGATCTGGAAAAGCTCGGACGTAATCAGCAGCACGGGCCACGCCTGCCGCACCAGCAACGCATCCCAGACCGAAAATGGGAACGCGCTTGATGTTCAAAGGCAAACCCATGCGGTTGATCAGACGGGCATCAATGGATGGGCTGGCCACACCTGTAACGGAGACAAAAAAGATGGCACCCAGTTTGTCTTTAGAGATGCCTGAACGTTCCAAAGCAAGGTTGAGAGCCTGCTCACCAAGATCCACTGCGGCGTCAATCCAATGGTTATTGGCTTTGCCCCAAGTATCAATGGAATAATAAGCCTCCATTGGAAGCGCCAAGTGACGGGTATCCACGCCAACTCTGTTGTGCAGCCGTTCAATGAACAGCGGGTTTTCCAGCTTGACACCCCAGAATTGTTTCAGGGCTTCAAGCAGAACTCGTTGGTCGTACTTATGTTTGGGAAGAGCGCTTGCTGCGCCGGCGATGATCATGAAAAGTCTTATGGGATTCGGGCTAGTTCGGAAGCGTACAGGGGGTTGTGCGGAAATTCATCGCGCAACCCTTTTAGTAATTGTTTAGCGCGAGGAAAATCGCTTTCGCGCAGGGAAACCACAGCCATCAGCAAGCGGGCAAACGGGCGAAGATAGCGGCCTTTTTCGGCGGTAAGTTTCAGCTTCTCCACTCCAATGTTGCGATCTGTTTTATTTCCACCAAGTTGTAAGATCCAGCGGATGGGCATTGGTTTCAAGCTGAGCAAATAATTTTCAACACCAATGGCAATCCAGGCATCGTAGAAGGTGGGGTCTATGGCAAGCAGTTTTTCAGCGGTGTTGCGCCCTAATTTTGTGGTGGAGAGCGAATAAATATAGCGCTTGTCGATGAGCCCATCGTAATCGGATTTGAGGCCCAGACGGAGCACTTCGGCGAACAATGCGTTGGTATCTCGTGGATTCTTGGCCAAGGCTTGTGCGGCTAATTGTTCGCAACGGGCTAATTGTTTTTGAAAGGCGGCGGCAAGCACAGGGTCGGGCTTCAGGCGTTCTTTGGTGCGAAAGTTTTCATCGTGAAGAAAAAATTCCCCTTGTAGAATATGCAGGCGATCAAACTCAGTGAATAGATAGGCCGCTGCATCGGACACTGGGCCAAGGGGATCTTCAGGGTGCAGCTTCATCCATTGGGCGAATGTTTTGTGAGCCTCAGGAAAATCCAGATCGTACATTTGACGATAGCCCTGGTTCAAAAGGGTATTTTCCTGGGCTGCGACTGCAAAGCAACACAGGGAAAAGAGGCGCATAGCGCTGGCCGCCGTTGACAAAAAGTCTTCTCCTTACATGGTGATGATGCTTCTATTATGACGCAGCTTAGCGAGATTGCGTTTCGGTAACGACAGCGCTACCATTTGGAGAGTCGAAAGCGTTCATAATCCAGGCGAGTGTCCACGTCCGCCTCTGCTTCTGGACAATCAATAAAAATGGCCTGATGGGAGCATTTCACAATAAGTGCTTTGCAACCTTGGGATGGGTCAATAGCCAGCAATTGAGGATAGAACTCACGGGCAAAAAACGCGGGCACACCCACTACGGATTCAGCGTAGCGAGCAGCTACAATTGACTGTCCAGAGTTCAGAAATTCGGCTAGCAGACGATCCATAGTTTGGGAAGTTACCAGGGGTTGATCGGCAAGCGCTAAAATCAAACCGTCAAGGCCCATTTGATCGGCAAAATGGACCCCCGCATGGATGGAAGTGCCCATGCCTACAGCCCAAATCGGATTTTCAATAATCTTCACCGGAAGACCATCCAGAGCTGGGCGCACTTGTTCCGCGTTTGCTCCCAGAACCACAATCACTTGTTGGCACATGGAAGCTAACGCCACTTCAGCAGCATGACGCAACAATGGTTTTCCACGAAATTCCAAAAGCTGTTTCGCGGTACCCATACGGGAAGATGCACCAGCAGCGAGTAGGACAACCCCGAATTGAGTCACACCCAATTTTACTTACTCGGCTCATAGGTTGCATGTTGGGTGCCAGTGTGATCACTCCTAATTCAATCAATTAAGGTATGGTAGTTAGGACTTTGACATTGATATGAAGGACCAGTAGCCCCATGAAAAGCATCCTAAGCACCCTATTGATTTGGTCCCTCCCATTGACCGCGCAAGTGGGGACAACTATCCTCGACGATAAGTTTGCCGATGGGAACAGTCAGAATCAGGACTTGGCCAACAACTCTATTTGGCTTTTCAACGGTCGAGCCAACAATATTCGTACCGATGTCCCAGGGTCGGTAACCCTTGACGTGACTCCTGCGGGGGCTTCCTCTGAGGCGGTTTGGGCATTCTTCACCAAGGCTGGTTCCCCGGTAACTTTAGCGGTTGGCGACAAACTTTCCGTTGCTTTGACCTTCTCTCTTTCAGGGTTCCTGGCCAATGGGCAAGACATTCGCTGGGGAGTGCTGGATTCGCAGGGAACCAGAAATACAACCAACCTGAGCGGCGGTCATAACGATGCTACATTCATCAACGATACGGGGTATGGCGTGCAATTTTATCCCAGCGGACAAGGGAGTCCCTTTGTTATGGGTCGTCGGGCGGTGTTGAGCAATGCCAACATGTTCAACAATTTCGCCGATTTTGCAACAGTTCCTGGCACGGGTGCGAATGATCGTCAGACCCTGATGGACAATACTCCATACACTTTGACTTACTCCATTGAACGACTGACACCTACGACCACCCGCCTGACTGTAGATGTAAGTGGCGACAAGTTACTTGGATTGAGTTACTCTGGTGTGGAATCCAACTCCGCCCCCAACACAACTTTCGATTCGTTCGCGTTCCGCATTGCAGGCACCAATTTCGCGTCTAAGTTGACGTTTACAAGAGTGTTGGTGCAATACACTCCAGGAGCGCCAGTGATTACAGCACAGCCGCAACCATCGGCACTGACAGTGCAAGTGGGCAGTCCAGTAATCATGGCCGTGGGCGCGGCAGGAAGTGCGATCAGCTATCAATGGATGAAAGATGGCAAAGACGTTGCGGGGAATGATTCGGCCAAGACAGCGGTCTTGACTTTGGAAAATGTTCAGTTAGTCGATGCAGGTAACTACACTGCTGTTATATCTAATTCCGGCGGCAAGGTGGTCAGTGATCCGGTGGTGTTGAAAGTAAGCATCACGCCAGTTGCACCGGTTCCGCTCATTACTCGTCAGCCTTCGAATGCGACTGGTATTGTCGGCGAGTTCGGAACACTTTCCGTGGGAGCCAATGGGAATGGCTTGATTTATCAGTGGTACAAGAACAGCGTGTTGTTACCGGGAGCCACCAGTGCAGTGCTTTCGCTTCAGAACTTGAAAGTAAGCGATGCAGCCACTTACTACGTGGTAGTTAGTAATTCCAGCGGGAGCATTGCCAGTTCATCGGCTGTGTTACTTGTCCTTTCACCGATGTATGCTACGTCAGTTACACCCTGGCCCGGCTATCCGAACATCTGCACAGACACACCCTTAACGATTGATTTTGAGCGGATTCCGGTTGTTGGCAAGAGTGGTCGAATTCGGATTTTTGATTCGGCAGGCAAGGTGGTAGATACCATTGACATGGCCGCGAATCCGCAGAATAAGATAATTGGAGGGACGTCCTATGTTTACTATCCGATTCTTATTACCGGCAAGCGGGCGAACATCTACTTACACCAATCCCTTCCTTTGAATGACAGATATTCAGTAACAATTGAACCGGGCGTGATTGTGGATGAGAACGGTGCACCTTGGGAAGGCTTTGCCGATCCCGGCCTGTGGAATTTTCGAACCAGAGTTAGTGGACCCTCAGCTAACGCAAAATCATTGACCGTGGCAACAGATGATTTCGGCGATTTCTGCACCGTACAAAGCGCCATTGATTTTGCCCCCGTAAATGGAACGCAACCATTCGTGATTCTGGTCCAGCCAGGGACGTATACAGAGATGAACTATATTAGTTCGGCCAAACCTTTTATCACAGTGCGCGGCGCTGACCGCGAAAAAACGGTTATTCAATATGCAAATAACGCGAACTTGAATCAAGGTAATTCACGAGCCATGTTTGGTGTGGATGCAACTGACTTTGTTCTGGAAAACATCACGTTGTGGAACACTACACCCAGACTTGGTTCGCAGGCTGAAGCATTTCGTGGGAACAACAATCGAATCCTATTGAATAAGGTAAACCTGAAAAGCTTTCAGGACACATTGTTACTGCAGGGCAAAGCCATGGTGAACGATAGTTACATTGAAGGTGACGTTGATTTCATGTGGGGAGTAGGAACTGTGTTCGTCCAGAATAGCGAACTACGCGGCACCACTTCTGGCGGTTACTACACACAGATCCGCAATACGCAGGGACAGAATGGTAACGTGTTCCTGAATTCAAGACTAACATCGCCGGAAGGTGTAACTGGAATGTATCTGGCTCGGATTGATCCAACGGTGTTCCCTTACAGCCAGGTGGCTTATATCAACTGCGCCATGGGACCGCACATTATTCCGGCAGGATGGTTGTTGAATAACGCGACCACAGCACCGAATGTCCAGTTTTGGGAATACAAGAGCACTAACTTAAATGGATCAGCATTGGATGTAAGTCAGCGAGCTTCGTTTTCACGTCAACTTACAGCGGCGGAAGCTTCGCAATGGAGTAATCCTGCGTTTGTACTCAGCGGGTGGGTTCCGTCAACTCTAAGTAGTCCCGTTGCTTTGGCAAAGCCAGGAGAAGCGGTAAAGGTCCAATGGACTGCGCCTTTGGAACGTTCGGGCAGTGCCTGGGTTGGACTCTTTAATTCCGGTTCGCCCGATTCGGCGGTGCTGGCGGCGCAGACTATTGGCGAAGGAGCCATTGGTGAAGTAACGTTTTATACTCCTTTACAACCTGGTCAATATGAACTGCGGCTGTTTCTGAATCTGGAACAAAAACAGGCAGCAGTGGGACATAGAATCAGAGTGCAGTAAGTGTCTAGAAACACTGGTATTCTTGACAATAATTACCGCCCATGACAATATGAGCGATGCCGTAGTTTCGCCAAATGGCATGTTACAACTTACGAATCAGGTAGTTTCGAAAAGGTCAAAGGAGAGGTTAGTTGGACAGTAAATCGACATGGGGTGCTTCGTTTGAGTAAGCGGGCACCAGCACATTCTTCTTCTGCACCGCTACCTTCGCCATCGAAGAACGAATATCGACCAGACATTGACGGCCTAAGAGCGCTTGCTGTTTTGCCCGTCATTTTATTTCATGCCAACTTGTTTTCCACTGGCGGATTCATTGGCGTAGACGTATTTTTTGTGATCTCCGGCTATTTAATAACTCAAATCATTGAGCGGGAGTTGAAGGAAGGTTCTTTCTCCCTTCTTGTGTTTTACCAGCGGAGAATGCGACGAATCTTCCCTGCCTTGTTTGCTATGTTCGCCGTCTCAACTGCCATTGCCTTTTTTGGCTTGCCACCCAAGGAGTTACAGGATTTTGGAGAATCGCTACGGGCCTCAGCGGCCTTTTATTCCAATATTTTGTTCTACCAACAGTCTGGATATTTTGCGCCACAAGCTGAACTTCAACCTTTGTTGCATACATGGACACTGGCCGTTGAAGAGCAGTTCTATTTCTGTTGGCCGCTGCTGATGATGATTCTTAACCTGCCGGCAATGTCGAAATTGAAGGTGCCAGCTTCGCTCGCCATACTTTTTGGTAGTTTGTGGTTGAGTGCAAACTGGGTGGCCGAAGCACCGAACGCCGCTTTCTACTTGCTTCCATCCAGAGCGTGGGAACTCGCGTTGGGCGCTCTGCTTTGTCTCCCGCCTATTTCCAGTAGGTTGGCTCGCCTTCCGCGAACAGTTGCTTCGGTTGCATCAATAGCAGGAATATTCATGCTGGGCGTAGCGGTAATTGCATTTAACAAGCTGACGCCTTTCCCCGGACTTGCGGCATTGCTCCCTTGTGTGGGTGCGGCGCTGATCATCGCTGCGGGAGTAGGCGGGCCTTCCACCGGCGGAAAGCTTTTGTCGTTGCGGCCCTTTGTTTGGACAGGGCTGATCTCTTACTCTCTATATTTGTGGCACTGGCCAATCTTGTTCTTCGGTGGCGTAATTGTCAACCACAAATTAGATTTCCCACAACGCTGCTTCCTTGTAGTGCTAATGTTTTTTGTCGCCTGGCTTTCATGGCGATTCGTTGAAACTCCATTTCGCCACAGCAAAGTTGTTCGATCTGAAAGCTGGAACTGGGTGAAACGGGGGCTTTGGGCCAGTGCATCATTCGCTGCAATCGGCAGTGTTCTATTTATTGGCGAAGGGTTCCCGGGTCGTCGACCAGATATCGCGAACTGGATAAAAGAGCAGACAGCAGAAACAACGAAGTTTCAAAATTGGTCTTGCTTGGCGAGAGGGGAAATGGTTCCCGATGCCAAAGGTTGTCTGCTTGGTGCTCCTTCTGCGACGTCCCAATATGAAGTGGTCCTCTGGGGCGATTCCCATGCCACACAACTTGCTCCTGGGATCAACAATATCGGCCAGCATCTGGGAGTGACAACGCGCTTGATCTCAAAGGCCGGCTGCGGTCCAATTCCCGGTGTAAAATACTTGCCAGTACAAGAGATGCGGGTGGGATGCCCAGCCTTCAATGACGCAGCGTTGAAGGCCTTGCTTGAGAATGACAAAGTTCGTGTTGTAGTTCTTGCTGCCCAATGGGCCGCGTATTCCGATGGCGGCCTGCTGCTTACATTCGACGGGCAACGACCCACGCTGGATGAGTCTCGAAAACGCTTTGTGCATAGTGTTGGAAAGTTGATGACAACGTTAGTGGACAGCGGTCGTCAAGTGATTCTGGTTGGACAGACGCCCATACCCTCTGCGGAATTGATCGCCTGTATTTATCGGGCACGGTTTATTGGTCGGAATGAAAATGTGTGTTCATTCGGGCAATCAGGAAGAAACGCAGGAGTAGAACATTTGGTGAATCAAGTATTGGATGGTGCGGCTTCGCAACTTAAGTCCAAAATCCAGATTTTGCGACCGTATGATTATCTTTGCAGCAATTCACAAGGATGCATTCTTGAAGCGGATGGAAAGCTACTGTACATGGATAATCAGCATCTCTCTGCGAATGGAGTTCGACTTCTTGAGCCTGACCTTGAAAAGCTCATCAAGTCTGCATTAGTCGCTGCAAAAAGTACAAGTGGCGCGAGAAAGGATTCGGCCAATTGAAGGTTGCAACTTAACGGGAGCGAAGCAGTATGTAGGGTTCGACTTATGATGAATTCCAATTTGCCATACTTTTGATATGGAGAAGACTAATGGCTAAATTGATGGAAGATTGGTTGGCAGATCGGGAACGCGCTGAATTGCGAGGTCAAGTAATTGAAGGTTGCAAACAAATGGCGGGCTTGTACCTGGAAGTGGATCAAGAGTGGAACAATCCGGCTGATGAAGTATGGCGTGAGATCAGCGGCTGACTGTCCTGACCCCGCCGTTCAACTCCAGCAATTCTGGGATAAGAATTCTCAGCTTCTGAGCCAGAACATTTGGCGAATCGGCCTTAGCAACAAGCCCTGGGCACATCCTCGCTTTCGGCCAACCAGACTCCAGCTTCCCCGTCCCACTGTGCCAGAATTTCGTAAACGCCATGTCGGGTTAAATTTTCCACTAAGCGCACTTTATTACGGCCCGCTGGGATGGTAGCCGACTACAGCCGCTTCAATTCCTGAAGAATTGCCCAGAATCGTTCGCCATTCGATTTTTGAATCCAGTACTGAGTGATCTGATTGGAAGGGGAACAGCGCGCGCCAACAACGATGCCTTCACCATTATCGCCGCGCACCTTCGCCTTAATCTTGAGAGCGAAGCAGTCCGGTGGATTCGACGTGGTAGGACGACCGGGCGATAGCAGCGACGTCAGTGAGAAAACGCCTTTCTCATTCAGCTCGTACACCGGCTCGATCACCGTAGACGAAAACGGCCCGATTCCATGTACCTGTAAAACAGTTTCTGTCTTCGACCACGCGAAGTGCGGCATATCTTTTGGCGCAATCCCAAAAGTTCCCGTCTCCATTGGTTCCAGCAAGGAGCGGTTAAACCGCCGACCCATACCAAGTGACCAAGTGCCTTTGACGACAGTAATATTTTCGTCTATGGGATGAACATGAGGCAGGGTGATATATCCGGCATCCTGATGAATCCTGAACACAAAGGGCTCCCCAGGTTTAGTGAAATCGCCAGACATCTTTTCCACCCACTGCCCCGGCGTGAACTTACTGAGCGGGTAAACGCGATGAGGCTCGGAATGATCTTGTGACTTCGCATTGTTTCCTGTGAGTGCGAATGCCAATACAGCAGTGATGACGAAATTTCTAGGAGAAAAGATTTGGAGCATTGGAAAAACTTAGTGTATCAACTAATTAAATGGCCAATCATCACCGATCAGCGTCGAAATAACAATGTCCAATCTCCACAAAACATCCCGGCGGTTTGCTGGCCGCCGGGACGAAACTAACGGAGAGGATATCGAACCTATGAACGAATCTTGCGGCGGGCAGCGAAGCCCAAGCCGAGGATTGCAGCACTCATCAGACCGAACGTGCCCGGCTCCGGAGTTGGCGTAAGGAACCCGCGAATCTCACCGCCGGGGAATACCGTGCTGTGAATATTCAGGTAGGACTTGTTCGCCGCAATTCCAGCAAAGAACGCCGCTTCGGCGGAAGCCACCGTCCCTCCATTCGCGGTTATAAATGCAGGGTTATAGCTGGCAGCCAGAGTCATGTTATAGGTATTGGAGTAGGATCCGCTCGTTACCCCAAGAGGAAATCCGCCGAATGTCGGGGTCTCCGTCGTTACGCCAGCCGTACCGGTTCCGGCAACGGCTGTGCAGCAGTGAATGTGCGATGCCGTGACGGTTCCAGTCAGACCGCTAAAATTCACGTTGACCGTAAGGAGGTTGCTGATAGAATCGATGGTTACGACGCCGTTACCAATACCCGGTGAAGCATTGGCAGGGCTTTCGTTGGGGCCATTTAGGGTTACTACGTAAGTAATCGGCGCCGCGAGGCTGGCAGCGACTGTGAGCACTCCGAGGAAGATGATTTTTGTTGTCATAGGAATTAAATTATAAGGCAAACCAGGGGCTGGTTGGCTAGGGTAACTTGTTAATTCACGAACCAATACTATGGCCTTCGCTTTAGATCCAAATTCCAAAATTTCGTCAAGCGTTCACGGTACCGATCCATCGCGCGTAGGCGGCTTGCCTATGAAACTTTTTGGTGGGTTAGGGTCGATGGAGACATGTGGAGAATAGTGCCGTGCAGTTGGAACTCGATATTTGAAAGTGGTTCGGCTCCCCATACTGGACGCATTTTAGTGCGTTTTTTGTTGGTCAGGCTAACAACTTCAGCGGTCGCAAGTTGGTGCCATCATTCGCATGCAGAGAGTTCAACATCGAAAACCGCGCACTGCGATAATGAAGGCATGGCAATGGCAATGAGCGGGTTGATTCATCAAGCGCAGCTTGCAGCGGACATTGAGCGCGCAAGAAAGAAGGTTGGTCCTGAGGCCGTGGACGTTTCCTATCGCCTGGACACGGACTCCACGGGTGAGCCGTCGATTTTTTTCGCATCATTTTGGCAGACTGGGCAACAGTGGAAGATCGACTGCCTGAAGTCACTGGCCGGATAGCAGCTACACTTTTCGATGAAGTCCACCCCTACGAAAACTGGGGATTGTTCCCGTACTTCAACTACGGCAGCGAGTCTGAGTGGCGGAAGTCCGAAGCGGCGCGGGCGTGAATGGTGACGTATCACGAAGACCTTCTGGCACAAGCGCTACTCCTGGTACATTTGACGCCCCAAACGCAGGCGAGCCTCCGAAGGTCGGTGTCTGCCGCATACTATTCGGTTTTTCATTTGTTGATTGCCGAGGCAACTTCCAATTGGAGCAACGTGACCCTTCGCACATCGCTCGGTCGGGCGTTCGACCACGGTCCAATGAAACAAGCCTCAAAACGCGTGTCGAATCTCAAGGAATCGCCTTTCACGGGAGAAGAACCACACATTGTGGCAAGTTTGCGATACGTGGCGCAGACGTTTGCGGAACTTCAAGAACATAGGCACTTCGCGGACTACAATCTCACCGGAGATCTTGATCCACTCGACGCACTCGCTCAGGTGAAGTCATCTGAAAAGGTATTTCATCTTTGGCCGCAGATCCGGGCGCATCAGGCCACTGAAGAATATTTGGTTGCCCTTGTTGTCAGACGGTAAATTCCTGTGCGAGGCTTGGAAATTGAATCTCAAATTCTGTCTGTGGACTGTCCGGTGGAAAAGATTGGCCCCAGCTAAGATTCGACTTTAAGAATAAGAGTTAAGATTTTATGTGGGTAGATGGATCGGTTTCAGGGGATGGCCCCCGTTGTTGGCGTGACGCCGAAATCTCGGGATGATATGGACTTTAAAATAATTTGGCTCCCCAGGTAGGACTCGAACCTACAACCACTCGGTTAACAGCCGAGTGCTCTACCATTGAGCTACTGAGGAGCATTCGTCGGAATCGACCCTTTTATTAAACCAAAAGCCTGCTTCTATGTCAAAC
>JANMWO010000453.1:0-3350 GCA_031394025.1 Acidobacteriota bacterium | reverse complement strand
ACTCGATAAATCAAAATGGAATAACCAGCACGCCCCACTGGTTGCTGATCACGGAATGCAGCCAGGTAGTCTTCATGGCCTTTGGGAAGCACCAGTCCCGTCAACAAATCGACACTGATGGCATACACGCCAGCTTCCGGTTGATACCGACTTCCAGTTGGCGATTCCGCTGATGGCCAATCGTGTGAAATGAAATTTTCCGCATCGGTGTAGTGCTTCAAATTATCAAAGCTGAAAAGAAAAGTATGCACTGGTTGCTCCGGATGTTGCTTAATATAAGCCGCCAGTTCTGGATAGTTCTGTCCCCAATCCAAGTTACTGTCTGCCAAATAGCGCCAACCATTTGTAGGACCGCCGATCCATTCGTTGAAGTAGGAAATACCGTTTGGATAAACCCGCAAGGACGAAATCGCCAGCAACGCCACACCAATGGCAACAGCTCCTTTCCCTATCCGATGTCGCCAAAGTAACTCAATGGCGAAGCCGCTTCCTAATATAAAAAAAGGTAGCGCAGGCAGCACGTGACGAAATCCAATGTGGAAGTTAGACATCACACCTGCCCCAAAATAAAGCGCCGCCGATCCCCAAATCGCCGCATCCGCAGCACCTGCTTGACGACGCCACAGTCGAACACACAACACCGTCAAGCCTGCCAGCGTCAGCAATTGAAGCACAATCGGAAACTTGATCGCCCAACAAAGCGGAAAGTAAGTGGGCTCCCAAATTTCAGCCCTGCGACCCAACATGTATCCAGGAAATCCAACGGTGAGCATACTGTTGCCCACATAGGTCAGCCCTTTTATAAATTGATGAGGCCACGGCAAATTTGCCAACGGTTCTATCCAGCGGATGATCCACTGCGGAACTCCCGGGTCAGGAAATTCTGCCCGGTTCAACGCCGAAAGCGGTCCTGCTTTGAATTGCGAAATAGCCAGCACTGCAAAGTAAAAGAATGGCGGCATGGCTACTGCGGCCAGCAGGCGTGGACCTTTCCATAAGGCCAGCAAAAATCCCAGGACCACTAGCGGCAGCAAGGTGAACTTTGTAAGCAATGCCATGGTGCTAGCTAGGGTTAGAAACAGTAATCGTATAAGAGTTGGAGTCTGCCAGTATCGCCAAGCCGTATAGGCGAACAGCAGCGCGGCGAATGCCGCTGGCACGTCCGATTTAATCAGCGCACCGTGCCCCAGCATAGTTGGCTCAAGACACGCACAGGCGGCCAGTATCAGAGCCACCACTTCACCAAACAACTGCCGCGCCCAATGCCAAATCAGAAATACAATCAACAAGGGAAACACAATAAACGGCAGGCGAGTATAAAACAACAGACGTCGCGCGCGGACATGTTGCATCCCCAGAATTTCAATCCCAATTTGGTAGGCACCTTTGGATTGCCAGCCCTTGGTCTCCACTGGATCTGGCGCGTATAAAAGTATCGGTACCCAGCCGCTGATGGCGCGGGTCAAAGGTGGTGTATCGGCAGGCTCCAAGATATCTTCACCCAGCCAGTACAGATAAGCTGCAGCGAAGTGGGAGGGTTCATCAATGGTCAAACCCAAGTGCTTCGCTTCGTACACCAGGGCTACCCCATAGAGCAGCATCAATATCGCAATGCTAAAAAAGCTATGCCTGTAAAAAATGCCCAGTGTGCGATTCCTTTACCTTGGCAATGTCATCCGGGTCGCCCTCGGCCACAATATATCCGCCACCCGATCCACCTTCCGGACCCAGGTCAATGATCCAATCCGAACTGCGAATCACTTCCATATTATGCTCAATTACCAGCAGACTTCCGCCATTACGAATCAGTCGTTCAAACGCATCCAATAACTTGCGAATGTCGTCGAAGTGCAGGCCTGTGGTCGGTTCGTCGAAAATGAACATTGTGCCCTTGCTTGTCGATTGCGCCAGGTGCGCGGCCAGTTTCACCCGCTGCGCCTCGCCACCAGAAAGCGTTGTCGCCGATTGCCCCAGCCTTAAATAACCCAAGCCTACGTCTTCCAAAACCTTCAGCTTACTCACCAACTTTGCCGTCGATGCAAAGAAGCGCACAGCTTCCGTCACGGTTAAGCCCAGCACTTCATGAATGCTCATCGTCTTGTATTTGCAATCCAGAACACTGCTCTTATAGCGGGTCCCTTTGCACTCTTCGCAAATCAATTCCACATCGGCCAGGAACTGCATTTCCACCGTCACTGTGCCGTCGCCTTGGCAAACTTCGCAGCGTCCGCCAGGAATGTTAAAGGAAAAGTGCCCGGCGTTATAGCCACGCTTGGTTGCCTCTGGAGTCTGCGCAAACAGTTCGCGAATGGTATCGAATGCCTTGATATAAGTAACCGGATTCGAACGCGGCGTGCGCCCAATGGGGCTCTGATCCACCATCACCACGCTGCTGATCAGGCTTGCATTTTCAACCGATCGGCAAGTAGCCTTCATCGCTGGACCAAACTCCTCTTCATCCTCGGTGTCCATGTCTTCCCGTAGAATGCGGCGATCCAGTGTTTTGTAAATCACATCATGCACAAGGCTCGATTTGCCCGATCCCGATACACCCGTCACGCAGACCATCATGTCCAACGGAATGCCAACATCAATGTTCTTTAAATTATTAGCCCGTGCCCCCACAAACTTAATTACACGATGCGGGTTCACTTCCCGCTTCGGTCCGCGTTGCATGGTCACCAGTTCGCCCCGCAGATAGCGCCCGGTAAGAGAACTATTTTTCGGTGAAAGCAACTGCTTCAGCGACCCTTCAAACATCACGTTGCCGCCGCTTTCCCCCGCACCTGGACCCATGTCCACAATGTGATCGGCAGAGCGCATCACGTCGGGATCATGCTCCACCACTAAAATCGTATTGCCCAATTCGCGCAAGTTTTCCAGGATCTTAATCAGCCGTCCGGTGTCCCGGCTATGCAGTCCAATGGATGGTTCATCCAGCACATAAACTGCACCCACCAGCTTCGATCCTAAACAGGTTGCCAGTGTAATGCGCTGCGCTTCCCCTCCTGATAACGTTGCCGAAAGACGGTCTAACGTCAGATACTCCAGGCCCACATCATTCAGGAATTGCAGACGTTGATTGATCTCAACCAAAATCTTTCCGGCGATCTTAGTTTCTTCTGGACTCAGTTCCAAAAAGCGGAAGAACTCGAAAGATTCGGCAATATTCATCTTCACCAGGTCAGCCAGATTGAAGCTGCCAATGCGCACATTCAGAGCGTCCTTGCGCAGTCTTGACCCACGGCAATCGCCGCACTCGGCATAGCCACGGAAGCGGCTAAGGAACACCCGCACATGATCTTTATACTTCTTCGCCTAAACTGCTGGGAAAAAAGTTTTATTAATAT
>JANMWO010000416.1:0-13424 GCA_031394025.1 Acidobacteriota bacterium | reverse complement strand
CTTTTGCCAAATGGTTTGTCGGTGGAAAGACCAACGTCTGCTATAACTGCGTGGATCGCCACCTGAACACAGATCGCAAAAATAAAGCGGCCATTATTTTTGAAGGCGAACCCGGCGACCAGCGCGTCATCACCTATCAGGAATTGCATCGGCTAGTTTCCCGATTCGCGAATGTATTGAAGGGCAGGGGACTGCAAGCCGGGGATCGATCCATCATCTACATGCCGATGATTCCGGAAGCGGCCATCGCCATGCTTGCCTGTGCCCGCATCGGCGTTATTCATAGCGTGGTGTTCGGCGGGTTCTCTGCTGAAGCACTGAAGACTCGCATTCAAGATTTGAATGCGCAAGTGGTGATTACAGCCGATGGTGGTTGGCGTCGGGCCAAGGAAGTACGGCTGAAAGATGCAGTGGACGAAGCCGTCAAAGACTGCCCCTCTGTGGCCAATGTGATCGTCTACAAACGCACCGGTTCAGCAGTTCCAATGGACCCGCATCGGGATCATTGGTGGCACGATTTAGATGAAGGCGTTAGCGAAGATTGTCCCGCGGTTCCACTGGATAGTGAGCATCCCCTGTACGTTCTTTATACGTCAGGCACCACGGGAAAGCCCAAGGGAATTCTACACACTACAGCGGGCTATTTGTTGCAAGCTGCCATGACCGTGAAATGGGTTTTCGACATGAAGGAGCAGGATACCTACTGGTGCTCTGCCGACATTGGCTGGGTCACCGGCCACAGTTACATTGTATACGGACCGCTTGCCGTTGGTGCCACCAACATCATGTACGAAGGCGCCCCGGATACACCTGCGTTTGATCGTTGGTGGCGCATCATCGACAAGTACAAAGTCAGTATCTTCTATACTTCGCCTACCGCTATCCGAGCGTTAATTCGTCAAGGAGATCATTGGCCAAAAGCGCACAATTTAGAAAGCCTGCGCTTACTTGGAAGCGTTGGCGAACCCATTAATCCTGCTGCCTGGGAATGGTATCACTCCGTCATCGGCAAGAACCGTTGCCCCATTGTGGACACCTGGTGGCAGACCGAAACCGGGGCTATCATGATTGCTCCCATGCCCGGTGCGGTGCCGCTAAAACCTGGATCGGGTACTTTGCCCATGCCCGGTGTGGTCCCTGAAATTGTCGATCTGAAAGGTAACCCGGTTCCTGATGGCAACGAAGGATATCTGATTCTGCATAAGCCCTGGCCCAGTATGTTGCGAACGCTTTGGGGTGATCCTGATCGCTACAAAGAGGCCTACTGGAGCAAGCTGCAAGGCATCTACTTTACAGGTGATGCGGCACGTCGTGACAAGGACGGCTATTACTGGATTTTGGGTCGCGTCGATGATGTGATGAACGTCAGTGGACATCGGTTAAGCACCATGGAAGTGGAATCAGCTTTGGTGCGCCATCCGCATGTGGCGGAAGCGGCAGTGGTGGGCAAGCCGCATGAGATTACCGGGCAAGCTGTCTGCTGTTTCGTGACGCTGAAGAAAGGTGTGGACCAAAAGCATGACGAGTTGGGGAAGGAACTTCGGCAATGGGTGGCCCATGAAATTGGGGCCTTCGCCAGACCCGAAGAAATTCGTTTCACCGATGCACTGCCAAAGACTCGTAGCGGCAAAATCATGCGCCGCCTTCTGCGAGAAATCGTCACGTCGAATACAGTGGGTGGTGATGTGACTACGCTGGAAGATATGTCTGTATTGACTCGCCTGGCATCACAAAACGACGAGGACTAAGTTCAAGGTTGAAAGCCTTAAGCAGGGCAAGCTGGCAGTACATTTATATTTTTGAACATCGGGCTAATGCATGTAAGTTTGATTGGCGAATAAGAATTCATTCGTCGAAAAGTCTTTCAGGTTCACAAAATTGGAAAACCGTCTCTGTTATATTTATTGATATGTGTATCTTTCGAGGGTTGCAAAGCGCAAGTTCGAATCCAACTCGCTTTGTAACCCGTCCACCATGCATGAGAGTAATTTTGATTTTCTTGGGAATCTTTACGACTCTCAACACCTTCGCTGCCGACACACAATTTGGGTCCAGTACATTAACATTGGGAGTCGGCGGTGCATTTCCAGCGAGTGGATATCGCACCAATGCGTTCCACAATGGTCCCTCCTTTGCGAGTGATTATGAATTCGGATTGCATAGATTTGTAGCTGCAAACATTGGGGTAGAGAATTTTGTTTTGCCTTTCGATGTCAACTCCAAGTTTGGAATTTCAACCACTCGCGAGAGGGTCACCTTAATGCCTTTCGGACTTCGAGGAATAATTCCACTAGCCAATGATCGCGTTGAGTTACTTGCTGGGACTGGTGGAGCAGTTCTCTGGAGCAGTGAGTATAACCTTGACCACCCTTTCCAGAGGCACAATATTCTTTGGCAGTTGAACAGCGGAGCACGCATCGCAATAGACCGTTCCAAGCATTTCCGGATTGGACCAACCGTCAGATACTATCGCGATCTGGGCAGACCGACGCAGCAATGGATTTCGGTGACCGGAGAATTGAGTTTTCGTTTCGGACACTAGCGGGTGGGCCGCCTAGCCGACAGGAAGTACTCGCTGACCTCAAAGCACGCGGTTCCAACGCCGTCATGGGCGACGGATTTGCCCAAGATATTGAAGATGGAGTCAAGGCGCAGCGTCAACCAAACAATTCGAAAATCTAGTTTGGAAAGTTGAGCGGTACTCACGGCGAAATAACCTGAAATTGCGTTACCCGTTCGAAGTCGCTCAAATTGTAAGTATAGATTCTTAGAAACCCGGCTTGCATCATAGTTGCCGCTAGTTGCAGGTCGAAAATATCGGCCCCGCTCGCTGCATGTTCAACTGCAAGCTGCGACCACCGCTCCACTACGCTTCTATCAACAATCAACACTTCCATACGCGGCAAAAGTGCGTCAATAAAAGCCTTCGCCTCAACAGGTGAAAACGGAATTGAAACTCTACGTGGATTCGTTACTACAGAATAGAATTCAGCAAATATCTGGGGCGAGACGCAAAGTTTGGCACCCGATTCGAGTAGGGCTCTTGATGCTTCATACTGAGGAGCGGAAGGCGTAGCGGCGTAAACCAACACATTCGCATCAACGAACGACCAATCATCAGCGTTCATTATATATGTCACGCCGATGCATGGAACCAATCACAGTGCCTTTCATGGCAGGCAGATTTAGCGGATGACCCGGTTCAGGGCGAAGGCTGACTCTAGAAACCACTTCTCTGAGTGTGTCAACCACACTTTGCTCAAGTGAAATTCCCCTTGCCTTAGCTTCAGTTATGAATTTCGCTTCAACATCCGGCGGCAGTTGGATAGTCAAGGTCATGGGCGGATTGCTAACTTAATATTACCAAATTGCGAAAGAAACGACGATTGTCCATTTGTCCGATGACCGCACATGCATCCCACGCACACCGGAACCCAGGTTCGTTGCTTCATTCCTGTTGACAACACCTTTTAGACCCAGAAAACAGGTGGGACATGCCTCCTGGCTTGTCCTTTTCAGATCCTGGAAATATCATAGATCGGCAGTGTTCAGACGCCGTATTCAAATGTAGAAAAGGACAGGCAGGGATGCCTATCCCACTAACTTCGAAAATTCAGGTTTAGTTTTGGAAGTGGTCTAAGAAGTGGTCTAATGAGACGGATGCCTAGCGAATGGTTTGCGGACACCACTGCGGAAGCGCTGAGTGTGTACATTGACCTCCATCGAGCTATGTCGCAGAGCCAACGCCTTGCCAGGGTTTTCGAGCTCTGCCAATTTCAACATTCCCTGCAAGTGGCCAATGTAAGATCAAACTATCCCGATGCTGACGAGCAAGAAGTGTTTTTGCGCGTCGCGGCCCGCCGTCTTGGACGGGACTTGATGATCGAAGTGTACAACTGGGATCCGGACCTTCATCCGTGACGGAACTGGGCTCGGTTTTTGAGAAGTTGCTGGCGATTCTCGACCGATTCAAGATCCCCTATCTTGTCGTCGGCTCTGTTGCAAGCGGAAGCTACGGCCTTCCACGCCAAACCAACGACATCGACATTGTTGCGGATTTCGCAAAAGCGAACCTGCGAGAATTCTTCCATCTTCTAAAAGAAGACTTTTATGTGGATGGCGAGACGGCCATGGAGGCCATACGGCAAGGACGCCCATTCAACGCAATTCACCTCAAAGGCGCTTTCAAGTTCGACTTCTTTCCGGCGAGCGCGGGAGGATTTTCACAATCCGAACTGCGTCGTCGGCGCTACACTGTTTCAGCCATGCCGGGGCTGACAAATATCGAATTTGCAATCTCCAGCCCGGAGGATACTATCCTCGCGAAAATGGTTTGGTTTCGAAGAGGTGGTGAAACTTCTGATCGCCAATGGCACGATATTCTCGGTGTTCTCAGAGTTCAAATGGCCAGTCTGGATCAGGATTACCTAAGTCATTGGGCCGCGCAATTGAATGTTACAGACCTTCTGCACAAGGCAACGAAAGATATTCGCAAGTCTTCGTGAGCGGTGCGTTTAACTAGAAAGCCTGACGGTGCTGGTCCGCAGTAAAATGGCGAGCATACCAACTTTAAGTGCCCCAGTACAATCCAGCCGCCTCGACATGCCGTGATACCATAAAAGAGTCTTAACAACCATCATGATTCGTGCTTTCCGCGGGGTGCTGCCACGTGTTGCTCCCTCAGCCTATATCGATCCCAGCGCACAAGTTATCGGCGACGTCACCCTTGGGGAACGCTCTTCGATTTGGTGCAATGCAACCCTGCGTGGCGACGTCAATCGCATTGTCATCGGCAATGAAACCAACGTTCAGGATAACGCTGTTTTGCACGTGGATGAAGGCGATTTCCCCTTGCACCTGGGTGACCGCGTCACCGTGGGACATTCTGCAATGCTGCATGGCTGTACCGTTGCAAACGGGGCCTTGATTGGCATTGGGGCCATTGTATTAAATGGCGCGAAAATTGGTGCAGGCGCGGTGGTTGCTGCTGGTGCCCTGGTGTCCGAAGGGGTTGAGATTCCTGCTGGATCGCTGGCCATGGGCGTCCCTGCTAAAGTGCGTCGTCAAGTGACTGACGAAGAAAAAATCCGCTTCAGCGTGAATGCTGATCATTACGTTACCTTGTGCCAATCCTATCGCGAGGAACCTGCATAAGTGATCCGAGCTATCAAAGGGACACGGGACATTGTGCCTCCTGCTTCGGCAACTTGGAATCGCGTGGAAGCGGTGGCCAGGCGTGTGTTTGCCAGCTATAACTATCAGGAAATTCGCACTCCCATTTTTGAGGAAACGGCGCTGTTTGCCCGTGGTGTTGGCGAAGAAACCGACATTGTATCCAAGGAAATGTACACCTGGGAAGACAAAGATGGTACGTCGTTAACATTGCGACCCGAAAATACCGCATCGGTGATTCGAGCCTTCATTGAGCATCGAATGGACCAGATTCCGGGGCCGAAAAAGTTGTATTACATGGGGCCCATGTTCCGCCGCGAGCGTCCGCAAAAAGGCCGCTATCGCCAGTTCTACCAGATTGGTGCGGAAGTGATTGGATCGGAATCCCCAGCCACCGATGCCGAAGTGATTGAAATGGTGGTTGCCATTCTGACCGAGTGTGGTGTGGAAGGCTTGCACCTGATTATCAACTCGGTCGGATGCCCGGATTGCCGTCCAGGTTTCAACGCTGCCTTAAAAGAACAACTGCAGCCCATGAAGGCCAGCTTGTGCGAAAACTGCCAGCGTCGCGCGGAGACGAATCCGCTGCGGGTGTTGGATTGCAAAGTGCCTGCCGATCAACCCTACATTGAAACGCTGCCATCCATCCTGGATTACCTTTGCCCAGTTTGTGCAAAGCATTTTGCTGCCGTTCGCGAATTTTTGGATGACCGCGGCATCACCTATGAAGTGCGGCCCCGTTTGGTGCGAGGGCTGGATTATTACACCCGCACCACCTTCGAAATTACTCATGGTGGCTTGGGTGCACAAAGTTCGGTGATGGGTGGCGGGCGGTATGATGGCCTGGCTGAAATGCTGGGTTCCAAAGTGGCGTCCCCTGGCATGGGGTTCTCCATTGGCGAAGATCGTCTGGTGATGATTGTGGAAGAAACCACCACGGCCCAGCCTCTGAGTCTTGATCTTTATATTGCCCCGATGGGCGACGACGCCATGCGTCATGCTGGGGTGCTGGCTCGCGATCTGCGTCGTGCTGGCGTATCGGTGGAAGTGGGTGAGGGCAAGCTGAAGCGCCTGATGGAATGGGCGAATAAAGCTGGTGCAAGGAACACTCTCATACTGGGTGATAACGAAATTAACGCGGGCACCTATGCCCTGAAAGATATGGCTTCAGGCGAGCAACGCAGTCTGAGCCGAGAAGAACTTGTCCGAAATTTAACTTCGAAAAACTAATATCTGATATGGCTGAACAAGTACCACTCGATTTTCTTGGAGACCTTCGCCGCACTCATAATTGCGGCCAGTTGCGGGCAGCCGACGCGGGGACACGCGCGCTGGTGATGGGATGGGTGCACCGCCGCCGCGATTTGGGCGGAATCATCTTCATTCATCTGCGGGATCGCTTCGGCATCACCCAGATTGTTTTTGAAGCGGACATTGATTCCGCAATCCACGCCAAGGCGGAAATGCTGCGTTCGGAATTTGTGGTGGCCGTGGAAGGCAAAATTCTGCTGCGCACAGCCGATACTATTAACCCGACGCTGGACACCGGGGAAGTGGAACTGTTTGTGGACAAAGTGTGGATCCTCAATGAGAGCCGCACTCCTCCGTTCCCCATGGACGATGCTGACAACATAAATGAAGACGCGCGCCTGAAATACCGCTACGTGGATCTGCGCCGACCCAGTGTGCAGCGCAATATCATTCTGCGTTCCAAGGTGGCCTTCGCCGCTCGGCAGGAATTGGACAAAATGGGCTTTCTGGAAATTGAAACGCCCTTCATGACCAAGTCCACTCCCGAAGGTGCTCGCGATTTTCTGGTGCCTAGTCGCATCAACCCTGGCCAGTTTTACGCCTTACCGCAATCGCCGCAAATTTTCAAACAACTTTTGATGGTTGCTGGCTACGAAAAGTATTTCCAGATTGTGCGCTGCTTCCGCGACGAAGACCTGCGCGCTGACCGTCAACCAGAATTCACTCAGATCGATTTGGAGATGAGTTTTCCGCAGCAGGACCGTATTTTTGAGGTCATCGAACCGTTGCTGGTTCGGGTATTTGAAGAGGCCGGATTCAAGATTGAAGCTCCATTTCCGCGCATTACGCATGCCCAGGCAATGAGTTCCTATGGCATCGACAAGCCAGACCTGCGCCTTCCGCCTTTTTACCAGGTGAATGACCTGTTCCCAGCCGATTCTGGGTTGTTTACCCACGATTTACCGTTGGTTGCGATCCATATTCCGAAGACCGGGCAGCTTTCACGCAAAGAACGCGACGATTTGAGGGCCTTTGGCCTTCCCATGGGACTGCGCGTTTACGACGATATGAAGCGCCTGGACCGCGACTTTCCGGAAGCAATGGCCAAGGTTCGCGAACGGGCCAGCATTGCCGATGACGATTTACTGATGCTGGCCGCTTGGGCTGGGGAACCGGAAGGCCATCTGCCGGATCATACGGTGTTCAAGGCTTGTGGCCAGTTCCGTTTAGAAGCCGCCCGACGCTTTAATGATCGGCACCAGTTGTTGGATCCAAAGGTGTTTAAGTTCCTTTGGGTGGTAGATTTCCCCATGTTTGAATGGGATTTTGAAGACAAGCGTTGGATGGCAGCACACCACCCGTTTACGTCTGTACTGGATGAAGATATCGACAAGCTGGTGAACGATCCAGCCCGTTGCCGTGCCAAATCGTACGACATTGTCTTGAACGGGGTGGAGTTGGGATCCGGGTCTATCCGAATTCATCGACGGGACGTCCAATCGAAAGTGTTTTCGGCATTGGGTTTCAGCGAAGAAGAGGCCAAACGCCGCTTTGGATTCCTTTTGGAAGCGTTGGAGTATGGGGCACCGCCACACGGAGGCATCGCATTGGGGCTAGATCGCCTGGTGATGATCCTGTGCGGCTTAACCTCTATCCGTGACGTCATCCCGTTCCCAAAGACGGCTAAAGGCACGGATTTGATGTGTGAAGCTCCGTCCACAGTTCCAGAAAAGAATCTGCGAGATCTTCATATCTCGGTTCTGGGGCCCAAAGCGAAGTGATTGCAACCGGAGGGGTCAGGTGAGCATCTAAAGAGGTAGGAAGTAACAAATGAAACTCCTACAATTTGCGGTTTTGGCGGGCACTTTAATGGCCACCCTTTTTGCTGCTGATGTAGATGGCAAGTGGAAGGGGCAACTCCCTGGCCGTGATGGAAACATGAGGGATATCGCGTTCGACTTCAAGGCTACTGGAAGCACGCTTACCGGCACCATGCAAGGATTTCGGGGTGAAGTGCCGATCACCGAAGGCAAGATTGAAAACGGGGCCATTCGCTTCAAAGTTTCTATGAACCTGGGCGGCAACGCCATGGTGATGAACTATGAGGGTTTGCAGGCTGGTGCGGAACTCAAGATGAAGATGGCCAGCGAAGGTTCTCCGCGATCCGTGGAATTTCTTTTGAAGAAGCTCTGACCATAAGCTCGGATCAGAAGCACGATTCTTTGTATCGATAAAACGATTCAGTCGCCCCCAGTGACTGAATCGTTTTCGTTTTTGAGGTCTTGATATTGCTCAATGGCCTGTAAACATTGGGGATGACGCCATCACCCTAATGTCTATCTGCAATTACTTATTGCTTTGATCTTGGGGAATGTTAGTTACTATTTCTCGTAAATCGAGTCTTGTGGTGGGTGCTTTGACTTCTCGAAAATGGACCTAAGTAGTTGATTTGTTTACCCTTATCAATAGTCCAGATATCTGCATTTTTTCCTAGTACATCACAAGCTAATTGTGATACAATTCAAATAATGTTGTTCCCTATTTATTAAGCTATCGACGAGGCGCTTGCGGCCCGATTACCATTGGGGCCTATCCGTATGAAGCGAAAAATTAATTAACGAGGTTTGCTTTTGAAACAGGTAGTATCTAAAGGTCTTGTTCTTTTCACCATCATTTTGCCCCCGGCTGCAAACACTGCAGCTCAACCCAAATTCACCTGTCCAATCCCGATGTCGATGGAACAGAAGTATGCTAAAGATCCTCGGCTGGCGTTAATGAAAAAATTCTTTGCAGAGCGTCAATGCCCTGTGGAGAAGCTTTCGGTTGATTTTCTGGCGGCTTCCGATACCTTTGGGTTGGACTGGCGTCTGCTTCCGAGTATTTCATTTATTGAATCAACTGGCGGCAAAGCATACAAAAATAACAACATCTTCGGTTGGGATAACGGCGATGTGCTATTTCCAACCATCTCCGCAGGCATCCTAACTGTGGCCGAGGAACTGGCTACTTCCCACTTTTACAAGGGCAAGTCGTTAGACCAAAAACTGTCTACATACAATCGCTACCCCTTCTACGGGCCACGAGTGAAAATGGTCATGGCGCAGTTAGGGCCAGACAACCTTGGCTCGGTCAATTAGAGGGGCTAGTAAGTTGTTTGTTTACTTTAAGCTAATGGATGGATGCTGTAGTATACAGCTCCAAATGCGAGTAGGCTGATCACAGCTACCGCAAGCCATACAAAAGCCCGTTCTGAGTTGGTCGATTCCGCCTTGGAATCTTTCTTCATTTGGTCGTCTAAATTGTCGAACATGGTCCACCTCCAGGTATGGATAAGGACAGGGTATAAAAAGTAAACCTGGACCACGTAATTTAACTTCGACCGCCTCAATATTAACATAGCTCTGGTAGAAGTAAAGGTAAATCTGCCATCCTAAAGGTTAGGACTTCAAAACTATGGAAACAACTGACATGATCACGCTGGCCGGCGGCTGCTTCTGGTGCCTGGAAGGCGTTTATAAACAAATGCTTGGCGTCACTTCCTGCGTGTCTGGCTATATGGGTGGACACCTGGATAACCCCACCTATCAACAGATCTGCACCGGCACAACGGGACACGCTGAAGTGGTTCAGGTTACTTTTGACCCTACCGTGACCACCCTGAAAGAAATTCTGGCGGTCTTTTTCACCATTCACGATCCCACCACCATGAACCGCCAGGGCAACGATGCTGGCACCCAATACCGTTCTGCAATCTTCTTCCATTGTCCAGCGCAGGAGTTAGCGGCCAGGGAAATGATAGCCGAATTGGAAGCCCTGGGCATCTTCGATGGCCCCATTGTTACGGAGGTCACGGCTGCTCCTAAGTTCTACCCGGCGGAAGGCTACCATCAGAATTATTACTTCGCCAACCCCAATCAGTCTTACTGCCAATTTGTGGTTGCGCCAAAAATAGTTAAGTTTAAAGATAAATTCAAAAATAAGTTTAAAGCATTTCGCTAAAAGTCAAACCCCAGCCGTGGATGCCCGTTGTTTGGCGTTAGGGTTGATGAAATCGAACGTTTCCTGTTTGGGGATGCCCGCTTCAAAGCAGCGACGGCAGCGTGCTTCGTAAAGTCCGCCAGCCCCCACCATAATCAGGTCTTCACTTCCACTCAACCGTTGCGTGTGCTTGGCAGGGTTGCCGCAGCGCATACAAATGGCCAGAGTCTTGGTAATCGATTCCGCAACAGCCAATAGGTCTGGCATGGGTGGAAAAGGCCTGCCCAGATAATCCGTATCCAGACCTGCAATCAATACTTTCTTGCCACTATCGGCCAACTGCTGGGCAATTTCAACCAGTTCCAGACCCATGAAGTTGGCTTCGTCAATGGCTACTACTTCGGTGCGCCAATCCAGCTTCAGCAGGATCTCTTTGGCGTCGGCGACCGCTTCGGCGGGAATCCGGGAATCAGAATGGGAAACAATTTCGTATTCTGAATATCGATCATCCAGCACCGGCTTAAAAACCTGTACTCGCTTCCTGGCGATTCGGGCACGGCGCAGCCGACGAATCAGTTCTTCGCTTTTACCGGAAAACATTGGGCCGCAGATGACCTCGATCCAGCCCATATTGCCCGTGAAAATGTCCATAAGGATTTAGTGTAACCGTTTCGTTCTTCAGAAGAAGTACTACAACTCCAATTTACCGTCGTATATCATGTTCTTTCAAGGGCGCCACCCCCTCCGCCGCGACCGCCACCTCCGGCGGAATCAGCGCCAGGACCGCCCCGGCTTGGACCTTCTCCCATGGAAACCGAAGCCTCTTTGGCCCAGGGTGAATGGGGGACTAACTTTTGAATATCGGCTGGGCTCCAATCGGCGGCCGGCTTTTCTTTCCATGGATCTGCTGCCCTTAACCAGGGCGCGGACCACAGCAACATAAGATAGGCTTTTGGACAAGCTACGGCGTGTCATATGGAATCTCCTGTGTGAACTTGAAACTCTGGTACATTATGTCGTAGTTGAAGAAGGGAAGGGAATGGCGTCGGACAACTATCGTTGGCTAGCAAAGTATTACGATCATCTGCACGAATTCCGCAGACCGTTTACCTCCGCCCGGAAAGCGATCCTCGGTCCTATTTTGCCAGGGGTGGCATCGGCTTGCGACTTGGCTTGCGGCACGGGTGAAATGGCCCTGCTCCTGGCGAAGAAGGGGATTCGCACCTTCGCCGTCGATCTTTCTCCAGAAATGTGCCGCATCACTCGCAAAAAGGCCCGCGAACAGAAACTTCCGGTGCATGTCATTGAAGCTGACATGCGCAATTTTGCTTTGCCACAGAGGGTGGATCTGATCACCTGTGAATTTGATGCGTTGAATCATCTGCCTCGCAAACTGGATTTGCCCCGGGCATTGCGAAGTGTTGCCAAAGGTCTGCAACCAGGTGGGCACTTCTTTTTCGATGTCAACAATCAACTTGCATTTGAGAGGGTGTGGGCCAACACCTGGTTTCTGGAAAAAGATCCGGTGGCTTTGGTGATGCACGGTGGGCACAATCCCGGAGCGAACAGAGCTTGGATAGACCTGGAATGGTTCATCCGAACAGGCAAATTGTGGAAACGCTATCAGGAACATATTGAGGAAGTCTGCTGGAGCGCGTCGGAAATGCGGCAGGCGTTGAAGAAGGCTGGTTTTGACCAGATTCGTTGCTGGGATGCGGCTCCGTTTTTTAAGGAAGAGTTGACACGTCCTGGGAATCGGACGTTTTGGCTGGCTCGGCGGAAGGCGGATCAATCGTCGAAAACTCCGTCGTAAAGTTCCTTCAAATTAAGAGTGCATTGGATGTTCGGGATCTCCACCACTGCGTCAATTCCCTTGTGGTCTCTCAGAATCCAACTGCCATCTGGTTGAAGGGTGAAGTGCTCCACGAATACCTCTTCGGAGTGGACTAACAGGTAGTCTTTGAGGGTCGGAATTTCACGATAGATGGCAAACTTCTTGCCGTGATCGTAGTCGGCAGTAGATGGCGATAGCACCTCGAAAAGGACGCTGGGATTGGCGATGACGTCGTTCGTTCCTTCAACCCTTTCGAGCGGTCCGCATATTACGGACAAGTCAGGATATAGATAACTATGCGACTTTTCCGCCCGTATCTTGAGGTCAGAGCTAAAGATGCGGCAATCCCGGCCTCGCAACTGAAGCCCAAGGGCGATGGTCAACAGAGCTCCCAATCTGGCATGACGCGGCGTTCCTCCAGACATGGCATATATTTCCCCGTCCACGAACTCGCTCTTGTATTCAGCAGCAGCTTCGAGCGCGAGGTAATCCTGTTCGGTGAGGGGAATGATGGGCTGAATCGCCATACGACTATTATGCTCCTATCGTTGTATTGTGTCGATTTCAGGCAGAATCGAACCGACAACGTATATCCTTATCGTGAGGGAGTGGTGGCAGCCCACTGGATTTGCGCTGGAAAGCCTACGAGATGCGAAAAGGATTTACTAGAAAACCGAAAGCGGACGAGGCCGCGACGCAAGGCAAGAACTATATAACGCCAAGCGGGCTGCAACGCCTCCAAGAGGAGCATCGGTTTCTGCTTAGCCGGGAACGCCCGGCCGTGACGGAGGTAGTGACGTGGGCTGCCAGTAACGGTGATCGCAGTGAAAACGCCGACTATCAGTACGGGAAGCGGCGACTGCGCCAGATTGATGGGCGGATTCGCTTTCTTGGGACGCGAATCGAAGCTGCAGAAGTAGTGGATCCAGAAACTCCGAGATCGGGGCAAGCAGCCACGAGGGCATTCTTCGGCTCGACTGTGCGCTACGCCAATGCCTCAGGAGTGGAGCGAGTGGTGAGCATCGTGGGCACCGACGAAGTCGATCTGGACCGTAACCACATCAGTTGGGTGTCGCCTCTGGGGCGCGCGTTGCTGAAGTCGGAAGCGGGCGATAACGTTGTACTCCAAGCGCCAGGCGGTGCAGAATACCTGGACGTGCTGGAAGTGTGTTACGCGCGCATTTCTGTG
>JANMWO010000415.1:0-8100 GCA_031394025.1 Acidobacteriota bacterium | reverse complement strand
CTTGGCGCATTCATTCACGAAATTTTTTTTTGCTGGATCATGATATGCTCATAAAAATACTTGGAGTCATCTATGCAAACCATGAAGTTTCTTGCCATTCTGCTCTCTGCGATTGCGCTTAATGCGCAGGATTTTCGTGCCACGCTAAGCGGACGCGTGATTGATCCTAGCGGTGCCAGTGTCCCTGGTGCAACCGTAAAGGCAATCAACACCGCAAACAACGAAGTGAAGTCGACTAAGGCCAGCATTGACGGCTCCTACACCATCCCGTATTTGAACCCCGGCACTTACAACATTGACGCTTCCGCTGCTGGATTTCAGGGATTGCGTCGCGAAGGTATTGTTCTGGAAGTGGCCGCAAAAGTCAACTTGCCACTACACCTCACCTTGGGCCAGATGACCGAACAGATCACAGTGGTGGGCCAGCAGGAAGTGATCGACACCACCACTGCCGATAGAGGTCTGGTGTTTGACCCAATCAAGACCCAGGAGTATCCGTTGAACGGTCGGCAGACTTACATGCTGATGTCGCTTACCCCTGGTGTGGTGTTTACTCAGGAACAGTTTGGAGCCAGCGGATTTTCCGGCACGCGCGGGTGGGACGTCAATTCCAGTTACAAAATCAACGGTGCCAGAACTGGAGAAAATCTGTTCCTGTTGAACGGCGCACCTATCAGCAACAATGGCGGGTCATGGCAGATTGCTCCCAACGTGGAAGCTGTTCAGGAGTTCAAGGTGATGACCAACACCTACGACGCATCCTATGGTCGCTTCGGTGGCGGAGTGGTGAATACGACTCTAAAGTCGGGCACCAAGGAATGGCATGGTGACGTGTTCGATTACTGGCGTAACCGCTTGTTTGACGCGAATACGTTTCAGAACAACACCCAGGGACTTTTGAAAGGGTTCCACAATCAGCACCAGTTTGGCGGTGTGGTAGGTGGGCCAATCCGCAAGGAAAAGGATTTTATATTTTTCAGTTTTGAAGGCTGGCAAGAGGTGGTTCCTTTTCCTGCACTCTCCAGTACCCCGCCGGTGGAACTGCGCGACGGCCAACACTTCACGCAGTTCGGATACAAGATTTTTGATCCGTTAACAACCCATCCCTGCGTTGCCCCGGAGCCTTGCCAGGGTCAAGTTTACATTGCCAATCCTTTTCCGAATAATGTAATTCCACAAAGTCGCATTAGCCCGGTGGGTGCCAAAATACTTTCGTATTTTCCTCCACCCAATGGGCCTGGAATTAACAACAACTTTATTGCTGCGGGAAATCTGGGTCGATATTATTACAACCAACCCATGGCCCGCTGGGATCATAACTTTGGTGCCAACGACCGTTTCTATGCCTTGTTCACGTTGCAGGAAGGCTACGAATATCGGTCCACAACTGGCTTTCCAAGACCTGCGGCCACAGGAAATACCAATAATCAACGAGCCAACAGAAACATTATTCTGGATGAAACTCACGTGCTTTCTCCGCGCGCTGTGTTGGATGTTCGTGCTTCCTACGGGCGCTTTGTGCAGACCACTCCCGGCTTCAGCGATTTCACCCTTAGCGCGAAATCATTGGGGATGACTAACTTTACTCCTGCGCCAACTTCCCCAGGTGATGTGCCGCCATCCATCAGCGTGGGCGGTTATAGTGGGGCCATTCTTTCCAGCAGTGGAAGCGCCTACGCATGGAATTCATATAACCAGTACAACTTCACACCCAGCCTTACATTCAGCTTGCGCAAACACACTCTTCGAACCGGGTTTGAATGGAACTACGTGACCAATGGCAATACGGCCACAGGCTTATCGAATGGTCAGTTCACGTTCAATTCCAACTGGACTCAGCAGTTGCAGGCACGCCAGCAAAATGCGTTGGATGGCAGCGGTGTGGCTACTTTGCTGCTAGGCACACCATCTGGCGGCAGCATCGCCTACAACGATTCACAGTACCGCAGCCGACCTTATTACGGCTTTTATGTGCAGGACGATTACCACGTGACCGATCGCTTGACGTTAAATCTGGGCTTGCGCTACGACGTCCAGATTCCTTGGCTGGAACGTTTCAATCGTGAGAATAGAGGATGGGATTCCAGCACGAAAAATCCTTTGAGCGATCAGATTCTGGCCAAGTGGGCACAGCTTAAAACCGATTACGACAAAGCCAATCCAACTGCAAAATATCCTTACCCTGAACCACCAAAAGTACTCAAAGGCGGCTTTCTGTTTCCGGGTGTGGGTGGCCAACCCCGTCGACTCTACAATACCGATTGGATGAACATTCAACCTCGTGCGGGATTTGCTTATCGCATTGGGGCCAAGACGGTGCTGCGTGGCGGAGGTGGAATTTACTATCAGTCCAGCACGCAAGCCGGAACTACCACGGGCTTTACGCAAGGCACTGGCTACACAACATCGCTTGATGGATTCACCCCTTCCTCTGGCGGAAATTTGAGTGGGGCTTACTCGCTGACCAACCCATTCCCCAATGGCTTTGCCCGGCCCACCGGTTCAAAACTGGGGATTCTTACCAATGTGGGCAATGGCGTTGGTTATGATCCAGCAGGATTTCGCATTCCGCGCACATACCAGGTTTCATTTGGAATCCAGCGGGAGTTGAGGGCCGGCATTGTGGCTGAAATTTCCTATGCCGGAAATTTACAAAACCACATTAACCTGGGCCAAAACTTGAATCATGAACCAATGGCCGATCAGCTTCAGGCCATCGCCGATCCAGCCTATTTCACGCGTCCGCTGCCGAATCCATTCTTCGGCCTGGTGCCCATAACCACGTCGCTGGGTGGCAGTGGAACGATTAATGCCAATAACCTGTTGCGTCCTAACCCGATCTACCAGGGGATCACGGACAATTTGATTCAGCAGGGCAAATACCGTTCCGATCAATTGCAAGTGAGGGTGGAGCAGAGGGCTTTTGGAAACAAGGGCAGTGCGGCAGGGGTTATGACCTGGGTAGTTTCCTACGCATTCGGAAAAGCGTTTGAGATGAATCATCGCTTGAATGACTGGAACACTGCCGAACCGCTGGTTCGTGAATTAGATAATACCGACAAGACTCACAATCTGTCACTTAGCGGAGTTTGGGATCTTCCATTCGGTCATGGTCGCAGACTGGCGAATGTGGATAACAAGGTGGCCCGTGCCTTAATTGATCGTTGGACGTTGGCGCCAATCATGAGTTACTCCACTGGCAACCCCACCGGCTGGGCCAATCTGATTAACAAGTGTGGCGATTGGCACGCGCCTAGCCAGAACGAAAATGCCTGGTTCAATAATGACAAGAACTGTTACGCTCAACTTGCCACAAACGTGCTGCGGACTGTGCCGGATCGCTTCCCTGACATCCGCGACCCATCGGTAGGACCGTCCATCAATGTTGCTCTTGAAAAGTCGATTCCAATGGGGGAACGATATCGTTTTGTGATTCGTGGTGAATCGTTTAATTTGTTCAACCATCCGCAGAGGCCAGGACCGGATACCGGATTCACCAGCCCCACGTTCGGACAACTTCCCAAGACACAATTGAATTTCCCCAGGTTAATTCAATTCGCTGCGAAGTTTTACTTTTAAGGTAGATGGTTACTTCGCCATCAGAACAGATAATTTGGCTTCTGGAGTGCGGGCGCGAGCAATCATGCGGACGCCTTTTACCATGCGGCCATCGGTGAAATCGAGTAGACGGAAAGTGCCTTCCTGCATCTGTTTGTCATCGAAATCCACCACCTGAACCTGCCCGTTTCCGAAATGAATTTCAGCGAATTGAATTTGTGCCCGACCCGTGACACGAAGGAATAATTCCCTTCCGCGTGAGTTGACGGTCAGAGTGGAATCCACCCACTCTTCATCACGCAACATCTTTTCAGAATCTTCCCATACAATGCGTTCTCTGCCGGGAATGACAACTACATCGGATCGAAACAGGATGGGAGCAATGAACGATGCTCTTTCCCTGACGATGATCGGTGCACGTCCTTCGCGGACCAACACTTGCGGCATCACCCTATGAATAGGATGTCCGACGCCGATGTGGACATTGACGCGAACCCCAGCAAAGGCTGCTGCCAATGTCAGAGCTGCAATGAATATAATTTTCTGCACGAGTTTTAATCTCCCTTACAATCAGTACAACCCTGCACTTTTTAAGGAGTTGCGGTGTGATGTTCTGAACCGCATTTTCTCGACTTTCGGAATCGGCAAATGACACTTCTAACATTTAGGACCATGGAGAAATTATCTTGCAGGAGTCCGCAACCCAGAATTCAAAGAGATCGTCAGATCACAAGTTGCCGGTTTTGTGGCCCCATGCATAGTTAGCTTCCGGACGGTCAAGTCATACCTGGGCTGTCGAATTTGAGCCTTCTGAGAGGGAAGCTGAACTGTTACAAACAGGATTCGCCGGAAGGCCCGAGTTTCGTCATTTTTACCCGCACATTTTACACGCAAAGCTATTTCTGCATATCCGTAGATGTTAGTCAAATTCAGAATCAATCGGTGATGTTGGAACAAAACGAATCGATACTATTTTTCGAACTGATGTGTGTGGTCATGAGAATGCATAGCATTGTTCTAGTCCCGTCATGGAAACAGGCTATGGCTTCGGTCTACTATCTGAAGGGTGGAAAATAGGAGAGCGCTTATGTCAATTTCTCAAAAAACCAGTCTTGCCGTTATCTTTGCGATTCTCCCCACTGTTTGGGCGCAATCGAATGGTTTGATCATCGGGAGCGGCTACACGCCTCCACTTCCATTTGTCATCGCGCCGGGAGCTTTAACCACTCTGTACGTGCAGAACATCGGAACTCAAACTACGACGATCACCGCCAGTGCGTTGCCGCTCCCGCTGAAATTAGCAGGGATTTCCGTTGCACTGAAGCAAACAGGTTCGCTGGAAGGCCCGATCCCCGTTCCTATCCCCGTTCCCATTCTCGCCGTTTTTACCGTTGACGCCTGCCCTACACCGGTCTTCGGTTTCGCGCCACGCGGACGCGTGACTGGAATCAACGTCCAGATACCCTTTGAGTTGGTTCCCAATCCGTCCGCCGGACCTGGCGCGCCGATGGGCACAAACTTTGCGCAATTGATCGTTTCCGATGAAGCGGGGAATCAAGCGATTATTGAGGCTATACCCACCTCCGACAACATTCATATCTTACGCACCAACGACACATTAATGGCCCCGGGAAAGCCCTATTATCTACGTCAAGGCGGAGCCCCATTAATTACTCACTCCGACGGGAAGCTAGTATCGGCGGGCAACCCCGCTCAAAGCGGTGAAACCTTGGTTCTCTATGCGGTCGGTCTGGGACGTGTGACGCCGAATGTGGCGCCGAATTTGAAGTCTGGTGAAGCAACCCCGTCACCCGCGCCGACCGTAATTATCTTCACCGATTTCACGTTCAATTTTACCGGCGAGCCGTCGGCTCACCTGCCGCTATTCAACGACGAGAATCGGAATGCGTATGTGTTCGCCGGCCTGAGTCCCGGATCGGTGGGCCTCTATCAGGTCAATTTTGTGGTCCCGGAGTTACCACCTCAATTTAAAACACGTTGTGATACCAGTCTGGGCAACACGAACTTGACGGTCAGCATTGGAAGGCTGAAGTCATTCGACGGAGTTGGCATCTGCGTCCGCGTTCCATAGCCTCCGGACCGATGGCCGGAAAATAGGAGAGCGCTTATGTCGATCATTCAAAAAAGCAGTCTCGCCGTTATCCTTGCTGTTCTCCACACTAGTATAACGTTTCAGTAAAACATATCCGTAGTGATTTGTTTCTGGTATGCTGGCGGCATGGCCCAACGATCGACGCATGCCAAGCTTGTTCTTACCGACGAAGAACAACGCTACCTAAACGAATTACGGCAATCCCGGACTGCGGCTGTCCGCGACGTTCAGCGAGCGCAGATACTTTGGCGCTACCACGGCGGTGAGAGTGTGAGCCAAATAGCTCGCTCGCTAAAGACCACAAGAAAGACAGTGCTAAAGTGGATCGACAAAGCTCTTCAACTGGGCGTGGATGCGGGCGTTCGTGATACCGCCCATAAGCCGAGGGAGGCGGTCATCACCGATGATGCCAAGGCATGGGTAGTGAATTTAGCTTGCAGTAAACCCAAAGATCTTGGTTATGCGGCAGAATTGTGGACGCGGTCAGCATTAGCCAGCCATGTGCGTAAGGAAGCTGTTCAAGCTGGCTTTCCCGCGTTGATTGAAGCAGGCAAGGCAACTGTTCAGCGAATTCTTTCCGCACAGACTTTGAAGCCGCACAAAGTGCGGTATTACCTGGAGCGCCGCGATCCAGACTTTGAAAGGAAGATGCAAGACGTGCTTCTGGTTTATCAAGAAGTTGCCCTACAAAATGAGGTTCTTGCCAAAGACAAGAACGACCTGTTGAGCATCATCACCGTTTCTATTGATGAGAAGCCTGGCGTTCAAGCAATCGCCAACACTTCCCCGGACTTGCCGCCGGTACCTGGAAAATACGCTACCGTAGCTCGCGACCATGAGTATGTCCGGCACGGGACACTTTCGATCCTTGCGTCGCTGGATCTTCACAGTGGCCATGTCATTGCCAGAGTCGAGGACAGGCACCGGAGTATCGAATTCATTGGCTTACTGAAAGATCTCGATGCGTACTATCCAGCCGAATGTACGATCCGCATCATCCTTGACAACCACTCTTCCCACATCTCAAAGGAGACTCGAATCTATTTGTCTACGCGGCCAAACCGGTTCAAGTATGTACTAACGCCCACTCATGGCTCCTGGTTAAATATCGTCGAGACCCTGTTCGGGAAGATGGCCCGCACATTCTTACGGCATATACGCGTGCACTCAAAGAATGAACTGCGTGAAAGGATTCTAAAGGGCATTGACGAAATTAACCAGATGCATGTTGTCCATCGCTGGAAGGCGACCGGTACAGTCATCGCTCCACTGGATATAGTTTAGTGAAACGATATACTAGGCGAACAAGGCAAGACTTTTGGAAGTTAGCGGCATTCATGTCACGCACAAGATTTGAACCCATCTTTAACGAAGCGGCAGGGGTATCGTCCATACCCAGAGCACTGCTATTGGACCAAGTTACGGGCTCTTACAATGGTGCCGTTCCGCCAAGTTCCCCTGGAGTGCGGCCACTTCGCACGATTTCTGATTTACCGCCCACTTATCTATTTACCGGGGAAGAGCCCGGCCTGCCTAATTGGCGCGCCGAATTCGCCCGACTGGTAACCACGGACAGACAATTTGCCCGAGCTCAAGTGAACTATTTGTGGGCCTACCTGTTTCGGAATGGTATTGTGGATCCGCCAAACGATTGGGATCTGAGGCGGACCGACGGAACGCAGGAGTTGCCTCCAGGCTGGGCACCACAAAACATTCAACCTGGTTTGCTGGAGGAGTTGGCTGATGAGTTTATCCAAAGCGGATATTCCCTTAGAAAATCGCTGCGGCTTTTAACCAATTCCACGGTCTACCAATTATCGTCAAGCTACCCAACAGGAATGTGGCGCAGTGGGTACGAAGACTATTTTGCGAAATCCAACCCCAGGCGATTGAGCGCCGAAGAGCTAGTGGACGCGGTGGCGGTTGCTACAGACACAGTACAGCCAATTCAACTGAATGGGATGACCGAACCGATCTATTTCGCTGAACAGTTGCCGGATTCGAACGAGCCCAGCAACTCGCCGACGATGGGCCAATTATTGGATAGATTGGGAAGAGGAAAGCGCACGGATACTTCGCCGCGGGTAGTACGACCAGAATTGCTGGGGCTGCTTTCATATCAAAACACGGCTGAGTTGGTAGCCCGCACGCAGGCGTCCTCGCAAGGAGATTTATTGAACAGGGCCACTCGGCTGGCGGCTCTCGGCCTTACCGATGAAGAAATAGTCAGAAGGCTCTTCATTGCTACACTGAGCCGGTATCCGACTCCAGATGAAATAAACGTGGTTTTAGCGAGACGCGGCAATAACAGGTTGCAGTGGTTGAGCGACCTGCAATGGGTATTAGTACAAAAACTGGAGTTCATTTTCCTGCAATGAAGAACGACCAACAAATCATAAGAGATTGCGGGCATCACCGTATGATGAGAC
>JANMWO010000413.1:0-6600 GCA_031394025.1 Acidobacteriota bacterium | reverse complement strand
GGGCCAAATTAAACTGCCGAAGTGGGCCAATTCAGAATACCGAAATCACGCTCGCAATCGGATGTTGAACTAAGCCATAACTTATTCAAACTAATAACTTTTTGTGATTGATTTCAAATTTGCCGAAACTAGGAATAGTGCTAGCTTGCTCTGCCTCCGTTTCACATCATGATTAAAGGGTAAGTTCAGGCTGACCCAGTTGTTCACATCGCGAGCGTCTTCGGATCAATAGGCTTAAGTTCATCGGGACCATATGAAGTACGCTGACCAGTTAATCTTCGTGCATTCACTAGCAGATTCCGGGATTGACGAACTGCTTCCGCACACCCAATGTTGACGCTGGAAGACCCGAGTCTCTCATTCACATTTCACGTGCCATAGCAATCTTCGATTGAGCCGATAAGAAATTCCATCTTGCCTGTTTGCTTCGCTTTCGCTACTGTCTAGTATCAAGCTTAACTGCGGCTGACTCATGTCCTGTCAGCTATCCGTGTCGCTTCCTGTCTAAGCGGCCCACCAACCCAACTAAAATGATTTTCCAAGAGCCGCAGTGAGCCTATTTTTGTTTATCTTTTTATCAAACGAACTGAGGAGTTTTTCATGATGAATAGCCAGATGTCGATAGCAGGTAAAGTTGCCAGGCTTAGTGAACGATTACGAAGTCCCGAGTGGCGTCAATATGGAAAGCTGCTTCTTATGGGCAAGATTTCTGGAATCGGGTTGGTGGCATTGATCGCCATGATTTCCAACCCGGCCATTATGGGCATGCGCGCCTTTGCCGCAGACCCTGTCTTAAAAGCCAATGACATTGTGAATCCATTAAATACGCTATGGGTTCTGCTATCGGCTTTTCTAGTTTTCGGCATGCAAGTCGGATTCACCATGTTGGAAGCTGGCTTTTGCCGCTCTCGCGAAACAGTCAATGTGCTGATGGAATGTATTGTCGACACCTGCCTTTGCGGCCTTCTCTTTTACGCCTTTGGATTTGCTTTCATGTTCAGTCATGGCAACGGGTGGATTGGCCTTAACTGGTTCTTCCTCGACGGCGTCCCTGCTACTTACGAAACAACAGGCGTGGCCTTCCTTGCGTTCTGGCTATTCCAATTTGCATTCGCCGATACTTGCTCCACCATCACCTCAGGTGCCATGATCGGTCGCACTGGTTTTGTTGGCGACCTCCTATACAGCTTCGCAGTCTCCGGTTTCATCTACCCCATCATCGGCCATTGGGCCTGGGGTCCAGATGGATTTCTGGCAACCATGGGTGCCCCCAATATGTTCCTTCCCTGGGTCGGCACCAGCTTCCATGACTTCGCCGGATCCACCGTGGTTCACACCATTGGCGGCATGGTAGCACTGGCCGGCGCCATTGTACTTGGCCCGCGCCTGGGTCGCAAATTCAAGCGCGATGGCGGCGGACCAATGATGCCGCATGATTTGACCATCGCCGCATCGGGTGGTTTGTTGCTGTGGTTCGGCTGGTACGGATTTAACCCCGGCTCAACTCTTTCCGCAATGGATTTTGAAGGCGTGGGACGCGTGGCCGCCAACACAACATTGGCTGCTTGCGGCGCCGGTTTATCGGCAATGTTCACCGCATATTTTTACTGCAAGAAGTGGGACGTCAGCTTCACCGTAAACGGATTCCTGGCTGGATTAGTGGCCATCACTTGCCCTTGCTATTGGGTCAGCCCGGGTGGGTCAATCCTGATTGGAGCCATCGCCGGTGTGATCGTTGTGTTGGGTGTTGAGCTGTTGGAATACCTGCGCATTGACGATCCGATTGGCGCTGTTCCAGTCCACGGCATTTGTGGAATTTGGGGCACGCTGTCACTGGGCCTGTTCGCCTGCGGTAAATATGGTTCCACTGGCCAGTTTGCACCAGACCATTCCGCACCGCTCAAAGGCCTGTTTTATGGTGGCGGCACACAGGTTTTGATTGCTCAACTGATTGGTAGTGCAATCGTCACTTTCTCTACGTTTTTTGCGGCTTACCTAGTGATGTGGGTAGTCAACAAAATGGGTGTCTTGCGTGTTTCAGCAGAAGGCGAACAGTACGGGCTTGATCTGCATGAACATGGCATTAGCGCCTATCCTGAGTACGTGATTTCCTCCACTGGCAGACCCGCTGGAATGTCCAGCTCCGGTGATCGTTAACAGCATTTGAAGAAGTAGTGAACAATCCTCGTCTGCGACTGGAATCGGGCAATTTTGTTGCTCCGAAACCAGCCGATGGCGAGGATTCTTTATTTTCTCCAACCCAATAAGTTGGCTACACTATAGCTTTCCCCACCCATGAAAATTGATTCCAACCTTCAAGCTCCACAACTGGCCGCCGCCGTTCGAGCTCTGTTCGATATTGCTGCCGTCAAGATTCGTTCTCTGAATGATTCCTGGAGCCCTGGCGCTGGTTCCCCAGTCTTTACTTCCGGCGGAAAATACACCAGTCGCGGTTGGACGGAATGGACGCAAGGGTTTCAATTTGGCTCAGCCTTGCTGCAGTTTGATGCCACTGGTGATGCTGAATTTCTGCGCATTGGACGTACCCGCACGGTGGAAGTCATGGCCCCCCACATCACCCACATTGGCGTGCATGATCACGGCTTCAACAACGTCAGCACTTACGGAAATCTGCTGCGCTTATTGAAAGAAGGCCGTATGGAGGCCAACCCTTGGGAACAGAAGTTTTACGAACTTGCCCTGAAATGTTCCGGGGCTGTGCAGGCTGCGCGCTGGACAAATATCAGCAATGGCGGGGGCTTCATCTATTCATTTAACGGGCCGCATTCCTTGTTTGTGGATACGGTGCGCACGGTGCGCGCCCTGGCCATGGGACATCGGTTGGGTCATGCTCTGTTTACTGAAAATGACAAGCGTGTTTCTTTGCTGGATCGCATGTTGTGGCACATGGATGCGACGGCGCGCTATTCCATTTACTATGGTGAAGGTCGCGATTCTTACGACGTCTCAGGTCGTACGGCTCACGAAAGTGTTTTTAATACTAACGACGGCAACTACCGCTGCCCCAATTCGCAGCAAGGGTACGCACCCTTCAGCACTTGGACCCGCGGGCTGGCCTGGGCAATTTGCGGATTTGCCGAAGAGCTGGAGTTTCTGGAAACCATCAGCGATGTGGAATTGGAACCCCACGGAGGTCGCGCAAAAGTGGTTGCGCTTCTGACCAAAGCCGCCACCGCTACCAGTGATTTCTACATTGCCAATTCAGCGTTGGACGGCATCCCTTACTGGGACACCGGTGCCCCTGGTCTGGAAAAATTAGGCGATTGGCGAGGGCAAGTATCCGACCCATTCAATGACCACGAACCGGTGGATAGCTCGGCTGCTGCAATTGCCGCACAAGGGCTGTTACGGTTGGGTCGATATTTGAAGAACGAACAATATTGGCAGGCTGGGCTGACCATTAGTCGGACACTGTTTAGTGATCCATACCTCAGCAAATCGGCGCTACATCAGGGTTTGCTGCTGCATTCCATCTACCATCGTCCAAACGGTTGGGACACCATCCCAAGTGGCGGCAAAATTCCATCAGGGGAGGCTTGCATGTGGGGTGATTACCACGCCATGGAGTTGGCTGCTTACTTACATAGGGTCATTGAAGGCAAGCCGTACTTGACGTTCTGGAGCTGAAACTTGCTTACGGCTTGGCTGCAAGTGGTGCGGCAGGTTTCTTGATCGCTAAAATCAGGTCCGACGGTTGACGCTTGAATCCATAGCCGATAGGGAAGTCTAGCGGCTTCACATTGGGACCTTCAAAATCGGCCTTCAAAGTGGGCTGCACCATATTGCGGAAGCTGCCATAAGGGCGATCATATTTTCCAAATAGTGTAAAGGACCATTCTTCTTTATCGAAGTACTTGTAGGGAATGCCGGAATCATCTTCCAACACGGCGGAAGACAGGCTGAGGATGGTATCTCGAATCAATTTGAAGTCTTTGTGATGGGGCAGGTAAGACGCTGCTTTGAAGTAGGCAACGGTTGGCTTGAGTGATGCCAGGAAAGTAAGCAACGGCTTGTTCGCCGCCAGTTTATCATCTTGAAGATTCGCCGAAATGTAGATGATGCGTAACTTGTCCCCGGACTCTTTCTGGGCCTCAATGATCATGCCATCGGTACCTTTCAATTCTGGATTGCGTGCCATCCACTTGCCATTTTCGTTTAATGTAACTGGCAGATAACCAAGCACAGTGTGCTTGGTGCGGACCAACTGCACCAGCATGATGGGCATCAGGCCATCGGTGATTTGGCCGCGATACATCTGGTCCATCAATAAGGTGATGAAAAAGCTTTTGTCTAACAGGGAATTCATGCTGCCACGGATTTTAGGAAGATAGTCTGACTTCAACTTACTTCTTAAATACTCTTCACTCGGCAGGCCGCCGGCAGGTTCCAAGCCCATCAGGATGTAAGTCTTGTTCTTCGGAAAAAAGGTATGTGCAGTCAGAACGTCAGGTCCGCCAAAAGCGTATAACAAGGTTGAACCTGTAACTTGTGTGGCAGACAATTCTGTTTGTTGAAATTTCTGCATGGCCGCACGTCGACCTTGTTCAAAAACTGAAAACTTAAAGTCGAAGTCTTCAACGTGATGTTTGTAGGAAGGTAACTCATGCAGGTCAGCCAATTTGCTTCCTGGTTTGGCAGAAAGGCCAGCAAGATAACGGGCGGCGTCATCTACAAAGCGATCAGCGGGAATAGCTAAGCCCTCTTCTGCGGGCTTTTGGGGCGCAGCGGCAGTCTTTTCACCTCCACAAGAAAGGAGAAAGCTGGCAAGTAAAATTGGAAACAACAGGATGCGGCGCGACAAGGTGGTATACTTACCATCTTTTATAGCGAATTTCGACCTTCCACGTCTCGCAAATGTCATACTTTTTTTTGCGTCAAGCAATAGTGGACATAACTTAACCTCAGCGACTCGATTGTATGAAGGTCCGTTGATGTTGACAGAGGCCGTGTTATCCATGATTAACTCCATTGAAAAATGGTCACTTGTCGCCGGCAAATACTGAAATCGGGAGTGGAGATTTCACCTAATTATGTATTAGAAGATAAAACATGAGACACTGTGAAGCGTGCTCGCGAATGCAAAACCCCCTTGCCGGGCGAGCGATGTTACCAATTTGAGGAGAGAAAATTGATGAGTACATTGATAGATAGTTTGATTAGCATGGCGACCCCACAAATTGTTGGGGCACTATCATCGCGTCTCGGGGAATCCGAAAGCGCAGTTCAAAAAGGGTTACAGAGCGGGTCCGCAAGCATTTTGGGAGCTCTTGCCAGCAAGGCAGGAGACGGGGATTTTCTAAAGACAATTTTCGGTTTGATCACAGGTTCCGGCGGGGGATCCAATTTGCTATCCAGCCTGGGATCGTTGGCATCGGGTAGTGCGTCTTCTTCGGTTACCGATCTTGGTTCAAAGTTTTTGTCGCAAGTATTGGGAACACAACAATCTGGGATTGCCAGTGCAATTGGCGCGGCTTCCGGATTGAAGTCCAGTTCGGCCAGCAGCCTGTTGAGCATGGCCGCTCCAATGGTGTTGGGTTTATTGGGTCAAAAAGTAAGTGATGGAAGCCTCAGCGCATCTTCTTTGGGCAGCATGTTGAAAGCCGAAGCACCTTCGTTGAAGAGCTTTCTGCCGGCCGGTGTAAGTGGCCTGTTGGGCAGCATGCCATCTGCATCCGGGGCCGCTGCTGTAGCTGATGAAGCTGCTTCTGGTATGAAGTGGTTAGTTCCGGCATTGCTTGGTTTGGCATTGCTGGGGGGGTTGTTCTGGTTCCTCAATCAGAGCAAAGACACGGTGAAGGAAGTAGCCAAGACAGCGGAAACCACGGCCGTCACAGCAACCAACACAGTTGGCGATGCGGCGAAATCCATGTGGGCCGCTTTGGGAGAATTCTTCAAGCGTAAATTGCCGAATGGCATTGAGCTGAACATTCCCAAGATGGGTGTGGAAAACAAGTTGCTGGATTTCATTGAGAACGCAGCAATGCCAGTGGATAAGACCACCTGGTTCGATTTTGATCGTCTGCTGTTCGATACGGGCAAGGCTACACTGCAACCAGCATCGCAAGCACAGTTGGAAGACATCGCCAATATTTTCAAGGCATATCCAAACGTGAAGGCGAAGGTTGGCGGTTACACAGACAACGTTGGGGACAAAGCAATGAACCAGAAACTTTCTGAGGAACGTGCCAAGAACGTAGCCGCAGAACTGGTGAAGTTGGGTGTTGGTGCCACACGGCTTTCCGCAGAAGGTTATGGCGAAGAGCATCCAGTGGCCGATAATGCCACAGATGAAGGCAAGCAAAAGAACCGCCGCATTTCTATGCGGATTACTGAAAAATAGTTAGATTGTTGTAAGTCATCGCCCTCCGATATTTGCTAAGTACTTTTGACTAACGCAAAGCTCGGAGGGCGAACTTATTTCGAATAACGGCCTAAGCTTAAGGATCTTTATGATTATGATTTGTTCATTGAATTGCTTAAGAGGGGAATACTCGATACCGAGCCGCGACCGCCAGGGAGTCGGTTTTGAATCGCCTAATGCCGCATAGTTTTCCCGCAATTGTGTTATCAGCGTGCATC
>JANMWO010000337.1:0-53654 GCA_031394025.1 Acidobacteriota bacterium | reverse complement strand
GGCGGAGTAAAAGGCGGCATGTCCTATGGCGAAACTGACGACTTCGGCTTCAAGGCAGTGGAGAAGAGTGTATCCATCCACGACTTACATGCAACGATGTTGCATCAGATGGGCATCGACCACACCAAGCTCACCTATCGGTACGCAGGCAGAGATTTCCGCTTGACCGATGTGTATGGTGAAGTTGTGAGGGACATTCTTGTGTAGCTGGGCCGGGCCTACGATTCATCCAAGTTCGCCTTGGAAGGTATCAGCGATGCCCTCCGCATGGAGCTCAGGCCATTCGGAATAAGGGTTGCCCTCATTGAACCGGGTGCGATTGCCACCGGGATTTGGCAGAAAACCCTCGCCGAGTTAGACAAGCGAAATCGCGAGGCAGCGCCAGATCTCCGCGATCTATACAGCCACCTGACATCTGCAATCCGAGAGGAGACTGTGCGTTCGTCGGCCCACGCACTGCCTGCGGAAGCTGTGGCGGATGCCGTAGTGCACGCCATCACGGCGTTAAAACCAAAGACTCGTCATGTGGTGGGCAGAGATGCGCAGTTCTGGCTGCTGCTGAACCTCTTACCGGATCGCGTAAGGGACTGGCTGATCCTTAGGAACATGCGCGGTGGGAGATGAGCAAATGATTCTGAAATCGTGAGCGCGAAGATTCGATTCTACTAACGCGAAAGGCCCTCCTCTCGGAGAGCCTTTCCCTGAGTCAACGCTTAGTTAATCGTCACCTCGGTTGCAACGTTCCCTGCAGCGACGGTGCTATAGCCATGCCACTCAAAGATTTGCCCAACCGCGAAGCCCTTGGCACCGCCATTGAGTTCAACCTTTGCGCACGCCGGTACAGTCACACTCACCACAGCGTTCTGCGGTGTCTTGATCGTTACCCGATTTCCGCTGACCACAGTGATTGTCCCGTTACCCTCCAACTCCTTCGTGGCCCCGGTTGGTGCCGTGCAAGTCAGGGGCGCCGGTGAAACCGTCACGCTACTTGTTACCGAAGCGCTGATGCCGATCCCGTCTTTGACCGTCATCACAACGCTGTAGACAGCCGCAGCAGTCGGCAAGCCTGATACGATTCCAGCCGACGAGATCGTCAAGCCCAGGGGAAGTCCAGTCGCAGACCAGCTCAACGTACCAGTACCGCCGGATGCCGAAGCAATTCCAGAATAGACTGCGCCAACGACGCCCGCCGGTAAGTTGACAGCACCTACCACAATGGCCGGCGGCGGGTTGATGGTCAAGTTCACGCTGGCCATTGAGGTGACGCCGTTGCTGTCTTTGGCCGAGATGGCAAGTACTTTGACACCATCAACGCCCAGAACCGGCGTTCCCGAGATTGCAATGCCATTGAACGCCATACCGCTGGGCAATCCGCTCACGGTAATTGTGTAAGGCGCGACGCCACCCGTGGCACTTACTGTTGTTGCCGAGTATGCTAACCCTACGCGGCCCACAGGAAGCGTGACGGTGTTGATGCTCAGCCCTGGTGCAATGGTCATGCTGCTTGCAGCACAAAAGCCATTCGGTGCAATGGTACCCGTGTATGACGCCAGCATGCCGGCCAAAATTCCTCCGGCTGGCGTGAGCGGTGCGACAAACGTTGTCTGCGCAGCCAGTGCATTGGTTACACTCTGGCCACCGTTAGCAAGTCCACCAGCGATGTCGAATGAGGTCGCTGTCTTTGCGGAGATCACTTTTTTAGCACCAGAGCAGGCCACAGGAGGAGGCGGCGGAGGCGGCACAATCACACCACTGATCCCGAGCGTCGCGGTGGAGACTTGTGTATAGCCAAGCGAGTCTTTGGCCACCGCAGTAATTGAGGTCGAACCTGCAATGGTTGGCGTACCGACAATGGTATCGCTCGTCAAGCTGAGGCCTGGAGGCAAGTTGTTGGCGGGAATCGAATACGTTATCGCCCCGTAACCGCCGCTGGCGTTCAGCTTCTTACTGTATGGTGTGCCGACTGTGCCACCAGGCAAGGAAAGGGTGAACACAATGGCCGGGCTCGCCACAGAGAGGTTGGAATTACCCACAGTGCTCAAGCCATTGGTGACGTCAAGCACCCGAATTGTCAAGGGAAAGGTGCCCACTGCGTTCGGGGTGCCCTTGATTGAATTGGTCACGCTATCGAAGAACAACCCGAGCGGCAATCCTGTGACTGTAATTTGCAGAACGTCGCCGGGGACGCCGGGAGTGGCGTCAATGATGTTGCTGTAGGGAAAGCCGACGGTCGCACCTGCAATGGTGGCGAAAAGCACAGGCCCTGCTGGCAGTGGCGGGGCAGCGGGCGCAACGCCATCGAAATTGATCCCCGCATTCTGCGCCACGATGAAAATCCCAAGATCGCCTGGCACGGGCAAGGTCGTATCGCCGTTCACAGGCTTTGCTTCATTGGACACAGGGTTTCTCGCACCTGTGTATTTGTAGAATTCAAAACGATAGACGACGCCCATAGCATCTTTATCGAGCGCCACGCCCGTCAAATCTATTTGCCCGGAACCTGGTGAACCGGAGTCCACCTGAAGCAATTGCCATTCAAGCTGCACTTGCGTGCGAGCCTGCTGGATGATGGCATTCTCGGCCACCAGATCTTCCAGTGCGACATCTCGCAACGTACCAGTCGCGGTTACCTTAACCCATTGCGGTTCGCCGAATTCGTATAGCTGCGGCGCAGGCGCAACGATTAATACGTTTACCTGTGGCGGCTGCGGCACGTTTGCGACCGGCGGCACAGGCGTCACTGTCCAAACCGGATTGGGCACACTGGCGGTGACCGGTCTCAGCAGGCCGATGTTTCCGGCCGTTTCCACCAGCCACGAATATTTGACCTTCGGAGTGCTGATACGCGTGCTGACGCCGAAGTGATCGCAAGGATAGTTGGGTCCATAGGTGGGCGCGCCATAGGGCCAGCAGCTATCCGAAGGGCTGACGGGCAACGTGCCTGAAGGGGTGCCGATCGACCAAGAAGCACCGCTGAACGTGCCCTTGTAGGTGATCCTCACACCTCGCCTGACGCCGTCATTGAACAATACGACTGTCGGGGGGCCATACCGCTCCATGTTGGGCCACCGGCTTGCGGCACCAAAAATGGACGTGATATCGGCTTCGACAATATCCTCGATCTCAATTTCAAAACCGTGGGCAGTTTCTCCTGTGTCGTTAACGACGTCGAAATTGGCCAAGGGACCAAACACTGTCGAGTAGGCTGATGGCAATGCCATTGCCAACGCGAGCGGTACTATAAATTGCTTTAGCATCTTTTCTCCTGAACGGGAATTGGCACGGCTGGACTGAATGACACCGGCCCAAAGAATCACCGACCACATAGAGAGGGATGGTGTCAGGGGATTAAATATAGGTGGCTGAAGATTTCCTGGCATTGTTAGCGGTCGGAATGAAACGGGCATCATTCACCCGTGTAACTGCCCGTTGCAACAGTCAGGCATGGTTCTGCATGGGGATAAAAGACAAGGGATCGTTTGTCTTGTGTGGTGGGTTTAACAGCGTTCTGAACTCGGACAACTACTATGCTTTTAGACGTGCGAATTTGTTTTGTAGGCAATCACAATTTCAAATTCATCCATGAGTGGTTTCGCAAAGTACTAACTCTGGTTCTAACCGCGTCAATTCCACAGCTTGCCCCACTTCCTTCACCTGCGCGTGGATTGGACCCGAACGCCAACGCAACGAACCGCCTGCACGTTCGCTGAGATACGATTGAATTTCCGCTACGATTGCCAGGGCAATGATTTCTGGTGAATCGCCGCCCACATCTAACCCCGCTGGGGCATGCAAATCATAGAGTGCCGAATCCAGACCTATTTCCCCAAACAGCTTGGCCGTGCGACGCTTCGGACCCAGTAACCCCAGGTAACCAGGATTGTGTGGAAGCACCTGCGGTAAGAGTGCTTTGTCTAAATTGTAGTTGTGCGTCATAAAAACTACTGCAGTTTCTGGACGCACTTGCACTTCGCCGAGATTTCCTGAAGGGGGTAATAAAACAACGCTTGCTGCTCCGGGGAATCGATCCGGCTTTGCGTAACCGGATCTCACATCGGCAACGGTGATTTCCCAACCCAACACAGAACTGGCGGCAACAACGGGAACCACATCATGACCTGCACCAAAAATAACCAGTTGCTGAGGCGGAGCAATGAATTCAATAAACACATCAGCGTCTTGTGCATGGAGCAAATAACTATTGTGTTCTGCTAATGCTTTTTGTGCCGCATCGCAAAACGAACTATTGAATAATCGGGATCCAAAAAAGTGATCCCCGACCTGGTAGGTAGAGCCAGGCAACGTTCGTACCACTGTGGCCACCACCTGATCTCTTCTTTCCTTCTGGCCTTGATCCAGAAACTCCAGCAGCGATTGCGCTGCTGCAGACTCAACTGCTTCCAGCAAAACATAAATGACGCCGTTACATCCTAACCCGAATTCCCAAACTGCATCTTCATCAGAACTGGTGTCGTAGACCCGCAATACGGGCTTGCCGCCAGCAGTCCACCAAGCAGCTTTTCGAGCCACGTCTCCTTCCAAACACCCACCGCTGATGGTCCCAATGCGGCTACCGTTATTGCCGATGAGCATGCGCGCTCCGGGTCGGCGATAGGCGGAACCTTCCACATGTACTACTGTGGCCAGTACGCCTTTCGCCTCCCGATCAACCCGCCATGCTTTAAGGATGGAGTTGAGTTCGCGCATAAAGCACCTAGCCGCCCATGGTCGCACCTGGGAAAAATGGCAGGGATCGTTGCCGCTTTCCGGTGAGTTTGAAGTACGCATTCGCCAATGCTGGAGCGAATGTTGGCACACCCAATTCCCCAACTCCACCAATCACCGCAGCACGATCCATTACCGTTGGGTTCGGAATAATCGCCACTGCCACTTGCGGCATTTCACTTTGACGAATCATCCGGCTTCTGTTGAAGTTCTTCGCTTGTGCAGCACCGTTGACAAAGGTCTGTTGTCCGTACAGGGCAGCATTCATTCCGTGGACGACTCCTCCCTGCATTTGCGCTTCAACCTGACCAGGGTTGACGTTCAGGTAAGGATCGATTGCCACCCAAACGCGATTCACCGTCAGTCCAGTTGTTGTTGCATTAGACACTTCCACAATCTCAGCAACAATGCTATTGAACGCAGTTCCAATTGCAATGCCTCGTGCTCTACCAGCAGGTGGCCCCGCACTCCAACCGGCCATGTCGGCCACTTTGTCCAATACTTTGATCCATCGGGGATCAGTCAATTTTGAACGCCGGAACATGTATGAATCCTGGCCCGCCGCCGCAGCTAGTTCGTCGATCAGGCTTTCCACTGCAAAAGTGTTGATTGACGCCCCCACACTTCTCCAAAAACCAACCGGGATCGGCGAAGGATGCGAAACCCATTCAATCACGCGGCTGCCAAAGTTGTAGGGCAATTTGTTGGAAGCTTCAGAACCCTGACTATCGCCAGCGGGTCCAAGCACAACTCCGCGTTGGCCTAGAATCGAAGGAGAAATATTGCGGTACGCAAAGCCCGTTATGTTGCTGCTTGCGTCCAGGCCTGCGCTGCCGTGTACCAGAGCCATTGGCCGATATTGATCCCGAGTGAAATCTTCTTCCCGAGGCCACATCAACTTCACTGGCTTGCCTACGGCCATGGCTACTTGGATTGCCTGGCTGACAAAGTCCGTTTCTGCTTTCCTTCCCAAGCCTCCACCAAGGTACATTGTGTGCAGCGTGATCTGATTTGCAGCCAAACCGGTGATGGCCATAGCAAGTTGCAGAACCGATTTGCCTGATTGTGTTGGAGCCCAAATCTCGCAGCTCACACCAGGAACAAAGCTTACGGTACAGTTCAGAACTTCCATGCAAGCATGCGCCACGTAAGGAAGCGTGTAGGTGGCATCCACTATTTTGGCCGATCCCGAAATTGCTGCATTGGTAGGAGCCGCACTGCCTTCCACCGTGTACAACGTTCCGGGAGGATTCGCGCCACCAGCAATATATGCCGGTGCCGAAACAGCAAGGGCTTGCGCATCGCTAAGAAATTTCGCGCTGTTGAGGTTCGATGTCGTGGACGGAAGTGTCCATGAAACATTTAGACTCTTGGCTGCTTGCAAAGTATCCCAGGTGTTGGTGCCTACAACGGCCACGGCGTTTACATTGCCAGTGACTTCCGTCCCACGGCCGGTTCCTGCAATGACTTTGGTTGGAACTACAGCAATTGCTCCAGAGGGTTTGTTTGGAGTTGTGGTGAGGGTGCCGCCGAAGCTTGGACAATGCTTAATCACTGCATAGAGCATTCCAGGAACGCGCACGTCCAAGCCGTAGAGTGCACTTCCATCTACCTTAAGCGGAATGTCGGTGCGTGGAAGCGTCTTGCCGATCAAACGAAGTTGTCCATCGGGTACCAAAGTGGCGATTGCGACGGGTGGTAGCAAAGCAGCCGCGTTAGCCAATGTGCCATAAGTCAGCGCTGTATTGGTGGGCGTGTGAGTCACCACACCATTGCTTACAGTGAAGTTGGCGCGCGTCTGATCATTCACCTGATTCATCGCCGCTTTCACAAGCGTTTCCCTGGCAGTGGCACCGGCATCGCGCATCTTCCAGAAATTGTTGCGCACCACGCCAGAGCCTACAGTATTGATGGACGATCCTACGGGAACGGGTGCCACCAGGCTAGGCGGTCCCTGAACCGTTTTTACTCTGGTGTAATCCACCATTAGATCTTCTGCCAGAACTTGCGCCAGTCCGGAAAAGGAACCTTGCCCCATTTCAGAGGAGCCAATGGTCAGGGAAATACTTTCGTCAGAACCGATACGCAACCAGGCGTTTACTTGGCCACCAGAAGCAGCATCTGCATCGGTGAAACGGGAGAATTCAGGAAGGACAAAGGTGAGTGTGAAAACGCCGGTGGCGGATGTCAAGAATCCCCGGCGGCCTAGTGCATTCGTTTTTTCAGATGGGAATATTGTAGGGTTGGTCATTTTGGGATCCTCATTGTTACAGGGTCTTTACTGCGTCTTTCATCCGTTGATAGGTCCCGCAAACGCACAGATTTTGGACCTCGGACATGATTTCGGTCCCATGGTGCCCTGCCTGCATTGCCCCTGCCACGCTCATCAACACGCCGGATTGGCAATATCCACATTGGGGAACTTGATTGTCGATCCAGGCCTTTTGGGCCGGATGGCTTCGGTTGGAGGAAAGTCCTTCAATGGTGACTATCTTCTTCCCTACGGCAGAGGTAACGTCCACAACACAGGATTTTTCCGGTTGGCCGTCCATCAAAACGGTGCAAGCTTTGCAGACTTCAATACCACAGCCATATTTGGTGCCAGTCAAGCCGATCAGATCGCGCAGTACCCACAGAAGTGGCATGCCGCCGTCACTGACGGTGACTGGATAGTTTTGTCCATTCACATTTAGAGTAAGATTCACAAACGATCCTCCGTCGCAATTCAATTGGTAGTTGCATAATATGCACCACCGAAAGTAATGGGACGAAAGATAGTGAGGTCAATATAGGGAACAGCAAAAAACATTGAAAAAATATGGGAATTAATGTTCTCGCTGGAGATAATCCAGCGAACGTATCAATTGCAGGCGGCTATCACCCATGTCCTGACTAATGGGAAGGCCGTAGTCAAACGCGTCTTTAAAGTTTTGAAAATTCAAACCTGGTTTAACTTGGCGAAACAAGCTTGCAGCTCCTGCCACTAAGCCGGTGCTGAAACTGGTGCCCCAGACGGCAGCATAAGTGTTCCCTGGGAATGTTGTTACTATAGCCTCACCAGGAGCGGAAGTCTTGGCTGAAAATCCGTAGTTGCTGAAGGGGCTTCTTTTGTCAGAGAAATTGGTGGAGCCGACACCTAGGACATTGATTAGCGCTGCCGGATAAACCCTCGCTTCCTTACCAGAATTTCCGGAAGAGGCAATGCACAACACACCCCGGCTATTGGCATAGTCAATGGCCGCCTTCAGTTCGCCTGAGTACTTGGCAAATCCGAAGCTCATGCTGATGACCGCTGCTCCATGATCGGCAGCATACCGGATGGCCCGAACAATATCGGAAAGCTGAGCTGAACCATCGGCTTTGAAGGCTTTCAAAGGCATAATACGCGCTTCAGGAGCAACCAGATGCACCAGACCTGCAACCATGGTTCCATGCCCAAAAGCAGATGGCAGCCCTTTGCCGTCCAGAATTTCAACCGTGGATTGCGCAAGGATAGCAGCCGTTGTGGTGTTCACTTGCACCACTACTTTTTTTGAGTCCAAAATTTCCACCGTGGATTGCTGCAATGCTGCGGAAGCGTTTGCCGATAAATCGTAAAACTCCGATACTGTGTCTGAACGTTCGCGGGTGAAATCGTAGCCCGGCAACAGGACGTTTCGAAGTGCCTCGTGCGTAGTATCCACACCGGTATCAATGATTGCAACAATGCCAGTACCCAAACCGTATTTCTTTTGCGTATCGGAAAGTGCAATCATTCCCGTTGTTGGCTGCCAAACGTAGCCTTGGTGCACTTTACTTCCAAAATAGTTGATGGTTCCAAGAAAAGGAAACCATGGCCCAACCACTTCCAGCGCGGCTTTGGCCTTTGAATCGGGTTCGGTTTCAGAGGATCGAATGGTGGAGTCGGGCTCGATCTCTATCACTCCTTTTTCAGACCGGAGTTGAGAAATGCTAGCGGTGGAAAGAGCTTGTGACGAGGATACAAATACGCTCAAATGATCTAGTTGCAACCACGACCGGACAACTGTAAGCCCATATTTGGTTGTAATCGGTTTCGGATCCGCCCCCAGTTTCAGTTCAAGGATATATCGTACGTCCGCAAAGGCGGAAAACGAAAATAGAGCAACCATCCAGAACAGCTTTAGTTGATTTACGATGACCAACATTATTGTTTTTCCTCCGACCTAACACCCGACTTAACACCCGACCTAACAACCGATCCAACCACTGGTATATCAATCCGTCGCCCGCTAATGGGGAGTGCAAAGCGGAGGACCGCCTTCCCACGCTGGGGCAATCTAATTATAAACTCGCCAAAACTATTGGTGGTGGTTTCCCCAACAGTTTTTCCACCGGAAACAACTTGGACAAGAAGATTTTCCAGACTTTGGCTTTGATCCTGTTCATTGACGATTTGGCCGACTATTTCCCCAGGTTCTCCAGGTGCCGTTTCTAAATTCAAATCCAGAGCATAGTCGCCAGCCCGGTACAGAATCCGACTTCCTTCCACACCTGTTGATCGAACGCCTTGCGGCACCCAATCGTTTCGTTGTTGACGAACCAGAATCAAAGGCAACTCTAACAATCGATCTGTCCAATTGGAAACTGAAACTTCGGGTTGGAACAACTCTGCGGCTTGATCTACCAATGCCTGAGGGACTGTAAAGGTGCTATCGGCAATTGCCGCCTTCTCCACAATGCTCAAGAGCTTTACAATTTGAAGACAGGAGGGACAGACCAAATCCAGATGAGATTGCATCCCCACGATTAAAGTAGGTGCACCGATCCCACGGACAAAATCTGCCCATTGCTCATCGGAATAATGTTTATCGGTTCCCAACTCGGATGACTCCTCTAGATGATATCCCAGCCAACAACGTCACCTATCCCCACATATGTAGGGGGCGAACCATTAAGACAAAAATATACTTTCTCGAAATTATTTTTTCAAATCTTCTGATGGCCGAATTGGATCAGGATCGCCCACTAAAATAAATGGCGACCAAAAATAGGGATGAGGGAAACGGTGTCTGACAGCATGGATAGCTTCGCTTGTTGCTTTGGATAAGCTATTTCCTTCCTTTAGCTTACGGTAAAAACAGGCCATAAATTCCATGGCGCTACGATCGTCAATTTCCCACAAACTCAAAAGCAGACTCCGGGCACCAGCCGAAAGACAGCATCGCATGAGGCCCAACAATTCATCGCCCCCGACGGGTACACTCGATCCCGTATTGCAACCGCTTAGAGTTAACAAAGATGCTTTCAGCCGCACCAGATTCAGATCTGCCATGGTCAGTTGACCGTTGGCAAGTCCAATGGAAGAATACAGGGGATTATCGCGACGAAAGTGGCCGTGTGCTGCGATATGAAGCACTTCCGCTTGCGGAGCAAATTGCCGAAACGCTTCGAGAGTGGCTGCGGGGCCAGTCATCACTATGGAGTCAGGCGATAGTTGCGAAAACATATTTGCTTCTTCAGCAATCCCTGGGGCTCTTTCGTCCGGTACCGCAAATACTACCCACTTGCCAGCCGCTGACCTGACCAGGCCCCGGCACCTTGCGAACACTTCGGCACTTGGTACGAAGGACAGCTCGAATTGATCGGTTAAATAGTGCTTCCCATCGAACAGAGCTCCAAATGGAATCCCATGCAAGTTGCCATGGGGCGCGATGACAAGATGTCTAAATAATGCAAGCTTTTCCCAAGCCGGGTTGAGCAGAAGACGATGCAATTCCTGCAAATGATGACTAATTGCTGCCGTAAGCAAAACCTCAGCATCGGACTGTTGATGAAACCGAACCTTTCCCATTTGAAACTGCAGCAATTTCCAGGATTGACGAATCGGCGCGGACGAACCTAATCGCAGACACTGCAGATCGTATTTACTGATAATGAACAGGTACAAAACACCACGGGATTCAAAGTATTCAAGCAGAGCCTCGCCATCGTGAATCGCCGCCTGAATCGTGGCCGTATCCATGCCCGCATTGAATTCATCGGGTTGTTGGTTGGATGCGATTTCCTGTTCCAACTCTCTCGCACGATCATGCAAAGGAGCAATGCGCCCAGGACGCGTGGCTGAATCACCGGTGAGATCGGCCAATTCAATTTGGCGGTAAATCGCTCCTAAATCCTTGCGCAAATCTACGGTGTTCGGGCTATTTTCCGATCGAATGCGATCCGCCAAGCTGCGCGATTTTGCTTGCTGGACGCACGCAAATGCCTTCTGGCGACCTTGCCGCGTACCGGAATCCAGATACAGCGTCACCAGCGATTCATACACTGCCAATTTATCGCTGAGAATGGAAATTTTTAGATCTTCGCTGTCTAACCGGCTGCGCATTTCCTCCAGCCCTCGGCGAGCGCTTTCATAGGAAGCGATGGACATATCCAATCGCCCTTGTGCTTCGTGAATCTCCGCTTCAATCAATCGGGCATGAAAGCGCACACCCGGTGAGGAATCCGCACCAGGTCGCTCTAACGCTTCGCGACTTGTTACCCGCGCTCGATCTGCAAATCCGGCGCGCAACCACAATCGAGCCAGCAAGATCTGGCTCCAGGCGGCTCGGCCCGGAATGGCAGCCTTACCCAACCCTCGCGAAGCTGCCGCGCTGAGCCGTTCTGCACGGTCGAATTGCCGTGTATGAAAAGCAACCACGGCGCGCAACTGATCCACCAAAGACGGCCAGACCGCGTTGTTTTCCTGCGCGAACAAACGGCGAGCATCTCGCAATGTCTTATCGGCAAGCTGCCAATCGCCGCGCTGCGTCAGAGCAATGGCTAAATTGACTAGCCCCTTGGCTTGCTCGTAAGGCATTTTCAATGCCTCAAATCGGATAGCCGAACGGCGCGCCAGGGTCTCACCTTCTTTGGTGAGATTCAGTTCTAAAAACAATTCCGCCTCATCTAAATCGCACAAGGCGGCATGGTATTCGTCGCCAGTCTCGTTGCAGTGTTCGCGAGTTTCCGCATACAGACGGCGTGCGTCGTTATAATCGCCGCGTAGATAGTGCAGAAAGGCAATGTTGTATTCGGCTCGCGCGGTCAGGTTTGTCAGACCATGTTGGGCGCAATATTCTTTGGCCCGGGCATAGTGATAAAGCGAGTCGGCAAAGCGACCCAAGCTAGTGCTGCACACGGAAAGATTACTGAAGGCAGCGGCAATGTCACGAGGTTCGCCACATTGCTCAAAGCCTTCCAGCGCGCGATGATAGCGGGCCAGTGCATCGCGCGGCCTATCTTGACGAAAGTAGATGTTGCCAATGTTTGTGTCCAGGCGCGCCAGACGCAAAATATCGCCCATCCGCTCAAAGATCGCCCCGGCCCGTTCGGCCCACTCCTCGGCTTGCGCATACTTGCCCTGATAGCTTAATGCTTGCAGGCCACTAGAAAGTGTTCGACCAACTTCGGCCTTGTTTCCTTCCGTTTCAAATAGTTCCAGAGCGGCTTGATAGGCATTGGAAGCTTCTTCATATTTTCCCTGCAAATAGGTCACATGACCCAGGCTTCGTGCAGCAAAAGCCTTGTCCAGGTTTCCGCCCCTGAGCAATGCCAATTGTTCCAACGCCTCGGCCAATCGAGCAGATCTCGGAAAGTCCACGTAGAGCGATTTCAATACTGCTGCGTGGATCTGCTCGGCAGCGTCTTCGGGTAACGATTTCAAATACTCACGGATCAGCAAAGCTCGTTCTTCCGAACGGATTTCCTGGGCCAAGTCATTCAGCCAGCCGGTCACGATGCAATCTCCCGTTCGCTCAAAACCTTGCGTAGTTTGGCGAGACAGCGTCCGCGAATGAATCCGATGGAACCTTCCGCTAGGCCAAGACTTTGTGCAACCTCACTGTAAGGTTTTGGGGGAAATTCGTAAAACAGCATACGCACCATTTCGCGACACCGAGGCGGGAGTTGTGCCACTGCTTCGCGGACATTTTGTTCTCTTTCCGCTTCAACACGAATGGCCACCACATCTAGAGCCGGATCGGGCACTTCATTGTCTAATTGAACGGGGATTTGCTCCCGGCGGCGTTTGAAAAGCAAACAACGGCGGGCAGCGGCAGTGGTCAGCCAGCCCCGAATCGCTTTAGGTTCTGCAAGACGGTCCAGATCGCGATAAAGATCTGTCCATACACTTTGAAAGACGTCAGCCGCATCTTCGGGTGGCAACTGAAACTTTGCCGGTATGGAATAGACCAGCCGTTTGTACTTTTCAATTATGGCGATCCAGGCCAACTGGTTCCCGGCCCGGCATGCTTTTATCAAATCCTCGTCGCTGGAAGTTGCGCTGAACTTTGAAAACGGCATTAGGGGCGGCGAGCATCCTTGGGAACAAATAACTCATCCGCATTCCAGAGTGTTTGATGATCCAGAATTGCCGGCTTGAAATTTCCTAAGCGCTTTTTACTGGACACAACGACATTGGGACTGACCAGGAAGATCATCGGTTGTTCCCTGGCTACAATTTCCTGAACCTGATCATACAATCGGCGGCGCTCCCGATAGTTGACCGTCAGCATCTGCCGCTTCATTAAAATATCTATTTCGGACTCCCATTTCGTTCCCGGCATTTTTTGTTCTGGATCCCACAAATGCATACTGCCTGAGGAAAGCCAAACGCCCATCTCAGGGTTGGGATCAGCATCTCCGCCACCCAAACCGAGCAAGGTTGCATCGAACTTTCGTGTTTTCAGGACACGATCCAACAAGGTACGAAACTCAAGTGTTACCACCGTAACAGAAATTCCTAATTGCTTAAAATCATCTTGCAAAATGGCGGCCATTTTTTGGCGCTCACTGCTGCTGGAACTCACCAAAATTGAGAATTGCACCGGCAGTTGAGCAGCATCTACTAAAACTCCCAGCGCAGTCCAATGAAAACCGGCGGCTGACAATTTTGCTTTTGCTGCAACGAGCGAACGTGCGGGTTGCGGGATTGCAGCGGAGTGCCATAGGTGATTCCCAGGACTTACATGTCCCCAAATGGGAGTGGCTCGGTTTTGGAAGACCAGTTTGGCGATGGAATGACGGTCCACGGCAAGGGAAAGAGCTTCGCGGAATTCGCGGCGTCCGAACCAGCCTATCTTGGGGTTGTCTGGAGCAAGATTGAAGCAAAGGAAATTGTACTCAAGGCCCGGTCCTAAGTCGGCTAAATTCACTTCGGGCTGGGATTGCAGCATGGAGACTGCTTTAGGACTCAGCCGATTCAGAATATCCAGTTCTCCACTTTGGAAGCGTGCCAATTGTAAATCCTCATCGGCCAGCACTCGGAACTCAATGCCATCCAGGTATGGAAGATTGACCTTCCAATAGAACGGATTGCGTTCCAGCAATACCGCCTCCCCTGGACGATATTCCCGCAACCGGTATGGCCCCAACCCAACTATTTCGGCAGGGTTCGTGTTCACTCGCCAAGACTCGCGCAGCTTGCCGGCCTTCCAGGCGGTTTCCAGCTTATGTTTTGGCAACATTGCGATTGAATCAAACAGCCTTTCCGCAGCAGCGTAAGGCGCGGGCAATGTTACGGCCACAGTGAACGAGTCCAGTTCTTTCACGTCAATAGATTTGCTATCAAATATGAGCAGGTCACGTTGCGGAGAATTCACTTTCTCATCCAGATAAACCGCAAAGGAAAAGACTACGTCGCTTGCCGTAAACGGTGCACCATCGGAAAATCTAACCCCGCGACGGAGCTTCAAAATATAGCGAAATCCTTCCAATTTCCAGGATTCACATAAGGCGGGAACCGTCTTTTGAGTGACCCGGTTGATGGAAATCAGATCAGAATGCAGTCTCCAGATCACGTCGCGGGATGGGGCATCCATGGCAATGATCGGATTAAAAGTTTTCGGATCCGCTCGAAGAGCAACACGCAGCACTCCACCGGAAGTTGGCCTGGGTGATTCGGCGGAAAGTAGCGCAGTCCCTAATAAAAAGTGGAAAACCGTGCAAAGGACAAGCAGCATGCTGACTTAAAGTTTATCGTAACACTTGTTACTTTGTGTACTTTTTGCTCAGCGAATGGGCTAACCAGGTAAACGACATGAAGAATGGAAGCATCAGCAATGCAGGTAAAACACGCCACCATTCCTGCTGTAATATCCAAGCTTGTTTCAGAGGAATGAGCAGTGCTCCCCAACTAGGATCGGGATCCACCGTTCCCAAACCCAGAAAGGAAATCGCAACATCAGCCAGTATGAAACCTGGAAGCAGTACCAATGCCTGAGTGACTAAGAGTCCAATTGTGCCAGGGGCCACATGACGCACAAACACTTTCCAGCGCGGCACTCCAAAACCTGTAGCAGCTTCCACATAACCTTGCTCTTTTAAGCTCAACACCTGCCCGCGAACCAGTCTAGCCGGACGAGGCCAACTTATGCCAGCAATCAGCAGCATCATGGCCAACATAGATGTCTGCGGACGCAGATCCAGTGGCATGGTTGCCCGCAAGGCAAGTAAAAGGTAGAGCCACGGTAGACCCAGAAACACCTCCGTAATGCGCATCAGTGTTTGATCAACCCAGCCTCCTAAGTAACCAGCCAGCCCACCAACAATCCAGCCAACTGCAAGGACAACGCAAGTAACTACGGTACCCGTCAGAATCGACCATCGGCCCCCATAGGTGAAGCGTGCAAACACGTCACGGCCATAGTCATCAGTGCCAAGCCAATGTTCAGTTGAAGGGGATTGATTGGCTTGGGCCCGATCCTGATGCATTGGATCGTGCGGGGTGAACCAAGCTCCCAGAAAGAGCAATGCAAGGAGAACAAATAGCAAGCATTGTGACTTCACTGCTGCACCCGGATTCGTGGATCAATCCAGTAAAGGGCCAAGTCCGCTAACAGGTTGGAAAATGCTAATAAAATCGCCAGGAAAACGACGGTGGTTTGGACAACAGGATAATCACGAGTCTGAACCGATTCCAAAAACAATGGTCCCAGCCCAGGCCAACCGGTCATCACTTCTATTAACAAAGAGGTTCCGATTGCAGCAGTGAACGACAAGCCAGCCAGGGAAATCAACGGGCTTGCCGCAGCAGGCAGAATGTACCGCATCCAAAGTGATAAGCCCTTAATTCCGCGCTGTTGGGCCAACCGGACAAATGGCAATTCCCTAGCTGATTCCAAGCCATTTGCCGCATGTAGAAAGACAATTGGAGTGAGTGCGAAAACCATGCCAACAACTGGCAACCAAACACCGGTGATTGGAAGGCCCAAATAAACCGCCCCCCACAACAACAAAGCGATGGAAACCAAATCGGGCATCATGGCTGCAGACGCAGCAAATGGAGTCAGCGGTCGCCGTAGACGGGCCAACGCCAAAGTTAGGCCCACAATCCAAGCGAGCAACAGGCCCGGTATTGTGATGATCATCGTCTTCGTGAAGCGCGGACTCAATAACCGCACCACATCCACACCGTATGCTAACGAGGTTCCGCAATCAGCCTGTAGACAAGACTTCGTCCATTGCAAATAACGTCGTGGCCAGGACTCTTTCAATCCACTTTCGAGCCGAAGTTGATCCAGGTAGTTGGCACTGCGTTGGGGGTTGAACTGTTCGGCACTGTAGAAATCACCAGGTGCAATGCTGAATAAATAAAATGAGATCACCGATACTGCTGCCACCTGCCACAGGTTTGCCAGTAACCGGCGAAGGAAGTAACTCATGCTGCTATCGATCCGTTTTGCATCAGAATGATGCGTGATGCAGCTTGTTCTGTCACTTCGGAATCATGGGTGATCAGCAAGCAGGAAAGACCCGTCCTTTGCTGAAGGTTGGATAGATACGAAAGCACGTGAGTACGAGTGGCCTGGTCCAATCCGGTAAGGGATTCATCGAGAATGAGCAAACCGCCATCCAGTGCAGCAGCACTTCTGGCTATCGCTACACGGGCACGCTGTCCTTCGCTCAACTCCGCTGTCTTACGAGTGATCCACGATGACGGCAAGCGCATTTCTTCTAGTAATTCTGCGCCATTTAAGTTGGTTGCTTCTTGAAAGCACTCTTGCAGCGTCAGGCGAGGGTTGAGGCTCTGGGATGGTTCTTGGCTAACCAACTGAACCGATCGCGCATTCGCTGGCCCATCGCACAAACGGATGGAACCCGAGTCCCAAGTTTCGCGACCAGCAACGCAACGTGCAAGCGTACTCTTGCCAGCACCGGAAGAGCCAGTCAAAGCCACAGTTTCCCCTTTCCAAATGGAAAGTGAAATGTTGTCCAGCGCTTTCAGATGGGGCTGATTGCGGAGCAACAAATCACGAGAGAGGTAAGTTTTGGAAACGGAACACACTTCGGCTCGAAGTTCAGACTTACCTTTAAATGATTTGGCGGAAAATTGAACAGGCTGGAACGGAGTCATCCGGTGAACGGTGCAACCCAGTCGATGAAATACACGTTCGCGGTGTGACGCAATCAACATGCCCGCCCCTGTTTCGCGCACGTAGCCACTCAGCAAACTCAACACAAGTTCCTCTGTTGCAGGGTCCAGATTTGCCGTTGGCTCATCGGCAAGAATCAGGTTCGGCTTACCAGCCAAGGCTTGCGCAATCAATGCCCGCTGCCTTTCCCCTCCGCTGAGTTGGTGCGGATAGGCATTTTGCCGCAAGGTATCCAGGCCGACTGAGGACAACAAACGGATTGACTCTGGTGAATCCATTTGACTAGAAATTCGCAAATACGGAGAAAGGTTTGGTAGTAAATCTTGGGGAATAAATCCGACCCTACCTTGGATCATTATGTCGCCGCCGCTGCGCGTTGCGGAATTATGGAGTAAGTCACCGATAGCCTTCAGTAGGGTTGTCTTGCCACATCCTGATTCCCCAGCCAGGCCAAGACACTCACCAGGATTTAGGGTTAGGGAAACTGGGTGCACTACAACATGTTGTCCATAGGCGATTGAGGTGCCTGACAACGTAAGAAGCGGTCGGAATTCCACACTCGCAAGGATACTACGAACTTCAGCCAAAGGGTTCAACGATCACGTGTTGAAATCGAATGCTGTTGAATCACAGCTGGTGACAACAAGGTGAATGTCTGACCACTAAACATTGTCTTTATCAAATGTCCCCTACTTCAAATGAACAGGCTGTGTGAATGCTCCATTGCCTGCGGAATCCCACACTGCGAAACGGATCCACTTCTTGCCTGCCGCGTCGAACGGCACACGGAACTTATGAGTCAGGAACGGGCCCTTATCTGTCAAACTGATCAACTGCCGGTCTACTTTGATTCCATCACTCCAAACCAACTCCGCAAACTCAGGAGGGAATGTCCATTCCACCTCTGCAGAATAAACACTCTTCGCGCCAGTGCCTTCAATTGCCCAGTTGCGAAATACAACTTCGCCACTAGTTACAAAAAAGTCTCCCGCACGCAACGCATCCACTACCGGCGTCCAGCCGTTGTCGAACTTCGGGACCTTGTCCATCTTCAGGTAATTCACGTCTAATTGTGGATAGGTTTCGTCGTCGGGATACTTCATATACGTGTCCCCTTCGGCTATCATGTATTTCGGACCAGCCCAGTTGTTCATGTCATCCAACAGGCCCAGGCAGCGCTCCTCGCAAATTCGTTTTTGCGAAAGATCCACAGGCAGTGACTGGAACGACCCACCCAGGAAGCGATCACTCTTAAAAAAATCGCGAGTCCGAGTGGCGTCGGGATAGCCGGTAGAGCCTTTCGTCCTGGGATGCGTCTGCCAAACCAAACCCTTCTCCTGATTCAGTAAATCAAGCTCGGTCGCCGCCGTGCTGGTGTGATAAACCTTGCCATACGGTTGTAGTGTTTCCTGAAACGGCTGTGCCGCCGGGGTGAGTTCAGGGCGTTTCAAATGAGTAAAGAACAGCGGCTTGGGAAACAGGAAAAGATAGTGCCCGCCAAAGTTCGCGTCTGGCTCTTCTCCAGGGATCAACAGAAAATCTTTGTCAGAAAAACGTTGGCAGCCATCGAAATAAACCTGCTGCTCATCCAACCGCAGCTTGCCCGTGTCGCTAGGGTGCGAGTCGCCATGGAAGTCAGCAAGGATGGCAATGTTGATGCCCAGGTCGCGAAACACGGGCAGCCAGGTAGGTTGGGCGTCTATGTTTTTCGTATCTGTGATCTGTTCATTGAAATGAAAATGGAAATGGCTGACCATCACTTTGAAGCCTGGTATGGGCTTATACACGTCATCATGCGTGAAGGCCATTACCTGTTGTTGCGTCGTTTTGCTGTCTGTAGGGCTCAGGTAAAAGTAGACAGGCATCCGCTGCAGAGTTCCTGGAGGTGCGTTATATAAAGCGAAATTGTTCAAATGACCGCGCGATTCCGCTACCCGCTTGGTCCAAACTTCATCCGAAATTCCCCAGGGCTTTGCGCCCACTTCCTTGTCTGGCTGACGCACACCAATCGCAAAACTTTCACCGCTATCTTTCCGGTAGTAAACATAGCCCAAGTTGGTTTCAATTTCCCTGGACCAAAAGAACTTGTGTGAAGGTGGCATAAACGCCAATGAACCGCCGTTCCTTTCCATAATGCCCAGTCGATTGCGGGCCACCATCCCCACTGGTTGCTGATTTACCGGACCACCAAATTCGTACTGCTGCCAGCCGCGAGCTGTATCGCGCCAGACCACGCGAGTGTTATCGCCCGTCGCAAATCCTTTCAGCCCCCCAACGTATTTGTACGCTACTGAGGGTTCATTTGTTTTGCCGATCACTTCCTGCCGCAGCAAATTCGTACCGCGATATACGGTGTATTGAAGCGCACCAGAAAAGACACCCACTTCCAAGCCAGGAAACAGGACTTCCAGCCGGGCACCATCGGTCTTCACCTGGCAACCGGTCGCGCTAAACTTCGCCCACGATTTGCGAATTTCTTCCGGTTTACGAGGAAGATCTACATTGGTGCCTTTGCGACCAGGGACCATCAACGGTGCGTCCCAGAAAGCATTCCATTTTTCTTTTTCCATTACTTCCGGCGTCAACTGAATTCCTAACTCGCGCATAGGGGCCATCTGTTGTTCAGAAAGCCTGCGGACGCCGCTGGTCACCTCGAATTCTGGAGTCAATTTCTGGCCCAGTATGATCCACTTTCCTCCAGGCTTTTTGGCGGCCAACTCTTGCACCATCGGCTGCCCTTCGACCACTGCAAAGATCGCCCGAAGACTTTCTTTGCGCTCGCCCTGCCAGTTCACTTCCAGAACATCACCGCGCTGTTGTGCCTTCAGGCCATCCATCGCCTTGTACCCACTCAGCTCGCAACGGATGCCTTCACCATTGGCAACACCAATGCAAAGTAGGCAACCAACAAACATTCCAATTCGACTCGCCATTAGTTTTCTCCAACCCACTAGAAATAAAGTTTCAACGCTAACTGAATTTGCCGCGATGTTCGCTGATACACAGTAGGGCTGCCAGCACTGGTGATCTTCGCCGCACCAGTAAAGCCGATGCTGTTGCTGGGGTTGTTGAACTGCGGCGTGTTAGTAATATTAAACGCCTCAGCACGTATTTCCGCGCGACGTTTTTCTGAGATAGGAAATTTCTTGAACAGGGAAAGGTCCAGTTGCTTTGTGCCAGGGCCGTAAAGAATATTTCTGCCAGCGTTGCCGAACGTGAATTGCGGAGGAGCAACGAACGCCGCTACATCATACCAACGGTTGATTGTTTGCTCAGACGATGGCAACACGCCTGACCCTATCCGATTTGGAAATTGCGATCCGGTTCCAGTATTCAAATTACTAGTCTGCATGACCAGGGTAAAAGGTAGGCCGGATTGCAGCGTAAGAATGTTGTTCACTTGCCATCCGCCAACCACCCATTCGGCGGCCTTTGGGGCAGAGTTCATAAAGCGCTTACCCTTGCCCACAGGGATTTCATAAGTGCCACTCATTGCCAATTTGTGGCGCACGTCGAATGTAGAACTGCCTCGTTGTGCTTTCAGGTTGCGGCTGTTTTGTATGGGACTATTGCTGGATTCACCACTTGTATCGTCAATGGAATGTGCCCACGTCCACGCACCAGTTAACTTGATGGCACCCATACGACGGTCAAAAGAAGTTTGCAGCGAATTGTAGTTGCTGTTGCCCCACGGCACCACACCAATTGCGTCACTAAGATTCGGATAAGGTCGGCGAGTAACTACCGCCCCTGGACCCGGCGTAGCTTGGTTGATGTTGAGTCCCACTAAGTCCACATACGTTCCCTTGCCGCCCACATAAGCCACTGTCAGCACCAGTTTTCCAGGTAGTTCACGTTGCAGGTTGAAGTTCCATTCATACATTGTGGAAGTCTTGCTATCCTGCGGCCAATAATAAAATCCCGTTCCTGCCACCGGCCATAGCTCCGGTCGGGCAGCAGGGAAACCATCGGAGATAGATTTGGCCGCGGCGAAATTATTCGCGTCGTTGGTGGTAATCAGCGTTCCTGAAAACGGAGCATTTTTGGCCAATGAATTCCCGGACGTGACGCTTTTGAAACTATAGAAAACGCCGCCACCGGCGCGAATCACCGTCTTCGGCGTGACCGTATAGGCGAAGCCAAGGCGTGGGCCAAACTGCCAGGGTCGACCCGCTAAAACAGAACGTCCAGTGAATGGAGCGGTGCCAACAGGGATAAGATTACCCCCGTTTTCTGGAACGAATCCGGCCAGACGATCATGCCGCTCTTTCCACGGCGTGATGCTATCGTTGCGCAGTCCCATGTTGACCGACAGTTTAGAAGTGACCCGCCAGTTGTCCTGGATAAACCAACTGGCGTAGAAGCGATGCAGGTTGAAGAAGCTGGACACGTCCAACCGGGAACTGATCGGATTGCCGTAAAGAAAATCGCTGAGCCCGAAATTTGAGTAGACGCCGGAAAAGGTATATTGACCAGTTGGTGCGCCAGGTGAGAAAAATGCGAAACGACGAGACATCCAATCCAACCCAAATTTCAATTCATGCCGATTGCGAACCCAACTAAAAGCATTGTCCACTTCCCAGTTATTGTTCACCTTGAGCAAGCTGCCTGCACCATCGCCAAGACCGGTCATGCCGGTGATGTTGGTCGTCGTAAGACCGGGCGCAGCACCTCCTCCATTGGCATTGCGGATACCAAGTGTTTCAGCAATATTGCCGTATTTTGTGCCTGAATCATAGATTCCCTGTCGCATGCGTGCATAGCCGACGCGAAATTCATAGTAGGTGTGCGCGTTCACAGTGCGGCCATAGCCCAGCACTATTTGCTTGCTTGGGACAACCACCTGACCGGGTCGCCCTGGACCTGCGCCAATAGCTGGTTCGGGAAGATTGCCCGGATTAAAGGCATCAGAATCCTCCCACGAATAGCGGCCAAAAATGGTTGATTTGTCTGTGCGGTAATCAATGCGGACATCGGCTTGATCAACAGCAACAGTTTGCACCGGGTTGTAAAGGAAGTTCGTAATTTGACCGGCAAGGTTGGCATCGGGATATAGTTTCACCATTTTCAAGGAGGTGGGGTTAATGGCACTGACCGGGAGAATATTGCCCGGCAGTGGGATGCGCGGCGTCGCACGGGGGTCTACCAAAATGGTTTTGAGAGCCGAAAAATCACCGGTCCGAAACGGAGCAATGGGCACAGAGCTGAGAAATGTCTGTGCCTGACGAACACGCTTGCCTTCGTAATCGAAGAAGAAGAACAGGCGGTCCTTGCCGTTGAAAACTTTTGGGATTTGGATGGGTCCGTTAAGATTGAAGCCGAATTGGTTCAGTTTGAATGGGGGAATGGGATCCTTGGCCGAGTCAAAGAAATTCTTCGCATCAAAGCGGGCGTTACGCAGGAATTCATAAGCAGTGGCGTGGTAATCATTGCTGCCAGATTTGTAAGTGACGTTAATAATTCCTTGCCCTCCTCCGTAAGCCGCCGGGGCAGAGCTGGTTTGAACGCGGAACTCGTAAATGGAATCGACAGGTGGAAAAAATATCAGCACCCCCGCATCGGTGTCCACACTGTTGATGCCATCAATCAGGTAGGTCACGTCTTCCACCGGGGCACCGTTAATCACCGCCCCGTTTGTTCCCCGGCCACTGGTGTATCCCAGCACTCCCGATGCACCGCCTACGCCGGTAAGCACACCTGGGGCGAGTTGAACCAGTTGAGTGAAGTTGCGCGTGTTCAATGGAAGGTCAACAATTTCCCGTGCCTGTTTCACTTGGCCCAGGTCTGAAGATTCTGTTTCAATGGCCGCAGGATGCCCTTCAACAACTACTTTGCCAATCACCGATCCAAGTTCCAGTGCGAAGTCCAGTTGCACGCGTTGGCTCACGCCGACGTTTACTTCGATAGACCGCTCCTTGAATCCTGGTTGGTGTATGGTGACGACGTAGGCACCGGGGGTCAATGGAAGTGAATTGTATTCGCCTCCGCCAGAAGTTGAAACTTCACGGGAAACGTTTGTCGACTTACTGCGGATCTGAACGCTGGCATTCGCAATGGGAGCTTGTTGAGGGTCGGTAACTGTTCCCACAATGGAACCTTGTTCGAATTGGGCATACAGAGAGATCGTTAGGAAGAACGTTAAGAATAGTTTCGACGAGTGAATATGCATAGTTGGGCTCCCTTTATCGGTGGCCTGCCTGGATAGGCTTGCCGTTTCTGAATTGGATTTCGATCATCTTCTCACTCGTTGGAATGTAAGTGATTACTTTGTGCGTGAAGGCATCGTAGACAACGCCTCCATCGGGGTAGGCATACTTACCATCCAGACTGAAGGAGACCCAACCCGGTTTAGGGGTCTCCTTCGGATTCTTGAAAATCGGCATATCGGCCACATGCTTTGGCGGAAGTTGGGAAACGTCAAAGGCGTAAACATAGCCGTAAACACCGTCCACGAACCAGATTTCCTTTTGATCAGGGCGGAGGTTTAAACCATGGCTCATGGTGCTATGGGGCTTGCGCGGAGGCAGATTGGGAAGTTGCGCAACGCGTTCAGCAGGCGTCTTCCATTCCACCCGGTGAAGTACCTTGCCTCCATATCCTTTGCCAGTCTTGCCTTGGGCCACTTCAAAACCAAGCAGCCAATCTACATTCGCATACACATACTTTTCGTCATCACTCACAACGAATGGTCGAATGCCTTTTCCAAAAGGCCCCACTTTACCAATCACCTGATTGGTTTTGGTGTCGGCCACAAAGATCCATGGCACGGTAAGGCTAGACATATACACGCGGCTGCCAGAAGGGTTCATCCACGTGTTGTGCGGCCCAACGCCACCAATTGGATGATCTGTATAATTCTGCCCATGCTCCGTTTTAATTTTGGTCTTGACGTCTCCATTGACAGCGTCAATCACCCACCAACTATCGCTATCGCGCATGGGAACATATAGAGTTTTACCGTCGGGAGTGATCGCTTGACTATCGGCATAACCGCCATCGTAATGACGACGCCAGTCGATTGTTTCTGAAGCCAGGTCAATGCACAGAAGCTCATCTTTCAAGTTGGACGTCAGATAAAGTTTCCCCAGCGAAACGGACGCCGATATTCCTTTGTATTCCGCCGTATCAGGCACCTCGAACTTACGTAGGAATTTGTGACCGTCGTTAATATCATAGATGCTCACACCGCTCTTGGTGGAAATGTACAACAGCCTTTCAATGCCGTTGACAACCAGGCCTTTACTTTGAGTTTGGGCGTGACATAAAGTCGCAACAGGTAACAGAAGAAGAAAAATTGTCAATCGCATAGTAGGAGCTAAAATATATCACAGCGCACTGTTCGCAACACCAAGCTCCCTACTTTATTTATCCTGCCAAAGTTGCGAAAAATCGCCATTCAATTGTGATACGATGCAGCCACACAAGGGTTCTTGAATAAGGAGTTGTTCATCATGTTTCACAAAGAGTTGATTGTCGCGTTTGTAACTTGCTTGGTTCTTTCCGTCCCGCTGGTTGCCCAGGATCGGGGGACTATTCGTGGGTTCGTATCGGACAGTACTGGTGGCATTGTTCCAGGCGCTACCGTCAGCGTCAAGAATGTCGACACAGGTTTGAAGCAGACCGTCCAAACAGCCGCAGATGGCGGCTACAGCGTTCTGTATCTCCCTTCTGGCAGCTACAGAGTAACAACCGAAAAGGCCGGGTTCCGAAAGGCAGAAGCCACCGGAGTTCAAGTTCAAGTGGCCACCGTGACCAGTGTTGATGTTGTGCTGACCGTTGGTTCGCTGGAGCAAACTGTGGAGGTTACTGCAGCCGCCCCGCTGCTGGATGCGCAAGGCACTAATCTGGGCAAGGTGATTCCCAAGAACGCTATCAAAGATCTTCCTCTATTCATTAGTGGCGGATTGCGTTCGAATTTAGCATTCGTGATCCTCACCCCAGGTGTGATTGGACCGGCGAACAACCCAAGGATTGGAGGCGGTTTACTGGATGGTCAAAGTGAGCAACTGGACGGTGCCGAATCGCAGAGTGAGCGGCGCAATGATCCCGCAATGAATGGCGTTAGCGTAGAAGGAATGGAAGAGTTCAAAGTGCAGAGCTCATCGTTTTCAGCCGAATATGGGCGCACCTCCAACGGTGTGATCAACTGGGTGACCAAATCCGGAACGAATCAGGTTCACGGCAGCGCATTTGTTTTTAATCGCAACGAAGTTTTCAATGCACGGGGATTCACAATTGCTCCATCAAAGCGTCCCATCGTCAGGCAGTGGAACCCTGGCGGAAGTTTCGGCGGACCCATTTTTATCCCCAAGTTATTTGATGGTCGTAACAAGGCGTTCTTCTTTTTCGCCTATGAAAGGGCCTCCACGCGCAACGGGCAATCGACCGGACTGATCAATGCGCCGCTTGATGAATTCCGCAATGGCGACTTCCGACGCAATATTGATTCGTCCGGCAAAACGATTCCCTTATACGATCCATTTGATACCAACGGCAACATCATTCCCAATTCCGTGGATCGTCCACGCATGCAATGCAACGGTGTGTTGGATGTAATTTGTGCCAGCCGCATTGATGCAACCGCGAAGATTCTTCTGGCACTGTTGCCGCATCCAGATGATCCATCCAAGCTCACTGCAAACTACCGGTCACGCTCCTATTCCACATCCAGATCGGTGCTGCCTTCAATCAAAGGCGATTATGTGTTTAGTGAAAAGCATCGAGCCAATTATCTTTTCAGCCACTTCCTGAGCCCTGCAACGCCGAGCATTAACCAGTTTGAAGGTCTCCCTGGAAATGGATTCCCTTCGGAATCGCTGACGGAGTATCACCGTTTCAACGATGATTACGTAATTACACCGAACTTACTGAATCACTTTACCGTGGGCTTCAACTATCGACACGTCACAGAAGCTCCGGACTATGTGAATACTTACCCGGCGAGCATTGCCAATCAGATTTTCTTGAAGGGCAATCCCAATCCATTGATCCCTGGAGTGTCTACTGTTTATGGTGCAGGTGGGGCCACTTGGGGCAACAGCGTCTTTACCGAATCCAGGCAACGCACCACCAATGTTAAGGAACAAATTGCTTGGATCCATGGCGGCCATAGCGTGAAGTTTGGCATGGAGTATCTATCGGGTATTTACCGACGAATATCCAACAACAACACCTGGGGCAACGTAAGTTTTAGCGGTGCCGGTACAGGCAACCAGAGCGTGGCGAATAGTGGAAATGATTTTGCTTCGTTCCTGTTGGGTACGGCTAGCGGCGGCAGTTTTCGATATCCCGACGACACTGCCTTCCAGTGGCCATACTATGCCTGGTACGCGCAGGACGATTTCAAAGTGACCCGCAAACTTACCTTGAACATTGGGCTGCGCTATGAGCTTCCAATTCCCAAGAAAGAACGCAACGGCCACAACAGCAATTTCTGTCCAACCTGCCCAGCCACAGCATTTGGCGGAATCCCTGGGGCGATGGTGTATGCCAACGTCGGTGGTCAGCCGGACCGTTTCGGCGAAACCAGAAAGAATGCTTTTGGTCCTCGGCTGGGCATTGCTTACCAATTAAATTCCAAGACTTTGATTCGTTCCGGCGGCTCCATTTTCTATCAGCCTTCGCGCGAAGATGGGAATGCCGATAACGGCATTCAGGGCTTTGGTGGAACGTTTAGCGCTACTGGAAACTTTCTTTCCAACGGGATTTCGTATCAGGTAAAAAACGGGCTTCAGGCCTTCTCCACGCAAATCAAGAATCTGACGCCGCCAATCGCTGATCCGCAAACGTTGACGGCAAACCTTTTGCAGCAAAGTCCGTTTTTCTATAATCCACAAGCCGGCCGCGCTCCTTATTTTGGGGATTGGCAGTTCACTTTGGAAAGGACCATCACAGCCAGTTCCTTGCTGCGCCTAACCTACCATGGCGTCGTTGGTGTGAAATTACTTTCCAGACAGCAGGCGCAAAATCAGCTCGATCCAAAATATTGGGGCATTTACGGAAGTCTGTTGGGCAACACCATCAGTTCGGTGATCAGTAATCCTATTGTTGTCGCTGCCGGATTCAAGTTACCGTATCCCAGCTATCCTACAAATCTGCAATTGCAACAAGCACTGCGACCCTTCCCGCAATATTCGGGAGTTGGTAGCGATGCGGGTGGCCAGAACGATGGTCATTCCACTTTCCATGCGTTGGAAGCAAGTTACGACCATCGTTTCTCCAAAGGTCTTTTCATGCTGGTGTCCTATACATTTGCCAAGCTGATCTCCACGTCGAATGGGGAAGACGCCAATCGTACAAGTTTGGGACAAGTGCAAAACCAGTACAACCGACGTTTGGATAAAGCGGTGGCCAGTCAGGATACGCCCCATAATCTTCGCATCAGTTACATTTACGATCTACCCATTGGGCATGGCAGAAAGTTCCTCGGCAACATGCCAGGGGTGGCCCAAGCGATACTGGGGAACTGGAAAGTTTCGGCGTTGCACACCTATGTATCGGGCAGTCCGTTGGCCGTTAGTTGCAGTCAGAATTTGTTCGGTGCGGGTCAAAGTCAACGTTGCAATTATGCCGTGGGAGTTTCCACTGGGCAGATTCCGTTGATCAATCCAGCTTGGACCTGGAGCCACGATAACATTGGCACCAGTGCTTTGGGACGGATTCCTTATTTGAATCCCGCAGCATTCGTTCTGCCAGCAAACATGTCTTATGGGGATACACCACGGCAAATGTCTTACCTGCGCAGTCCCTGGTCAGTGAATGAAGATCTGGCCGTGCTGAAGAACTTTGCCCTTCGTGAAAAGATCAACCTGGAAATTCGCGCATCCGCTTCCAACGCCTTCAACCGTGTTGTGTTCGGTGGACCCAATACATCCCAAAATAGTCCTGATTTCGGCAGAATCACCGGCCAAGGCAACGGCCCGCGCAATGTCCAGTTAGGTGCCAGGGTATCGTTCTAATGCCGTTCTCTTTCACGATCGTTCCTGGTACAATTCCATTGCCATGAACGCAAACCCCCTCTGCGCAGTATTGTGCCTAATCCTAACCTTGCCGGCAACAGCCAAGCTCCGGCATGAAGCCGGTAAGGATGGCCAACTGCCGCAAGGTCTGCGTCTGGTTGACTGGACACAGATCCAAGCCGAGTATCAGCGGCACCGACATGCAGCTTTCCCTGACGCCAATGGTTTGCATGCACGAAGCTTTGAACAACAATGGCTAAGCCATTTCGATGGGCGTGGCTTTACAAGACCAGCCGCTGGCAGGCAGTGGGTGCTGGGTTGGTTCCGTAATATTCTCCATTTCCTGAGATAGTAACTCGATTACGCTAGAATCGGATTTAGGAATTAATTTTGGATTTCACCGCTAGCATTTTCAAACGCCGTATGATTGATGGCTTAGAGAACTTCAAAAAGTCCACAGATCAAAAATCCGATTTCTCAGATCTACTGCACATCAACGGTGACGTTGAGTTTGTAACCGAAGCGTATCGACGAATTTTGCACCGTGAAGCTGACCCGGGGGGCCTTTCGCATTATTCTGTCCGCGTTCGCGATGGATATTCCCGTGTAGCAATGTTACGGCAACTTACTCAGTCTGAAGAGGCTCTTTTGAAAAATAGAATTAGCACGAGTCTTACGAAGAGCAATGCGACGCAATCCAGTTGGCTAAACAATTTGAAGATGTGGGTCTTCAGACGTTTGTTGCCGTTACAAGAGTTTACGTTGCGGGCGTTGCGGATTGAAAGGATCGAGTTAAAACTCGATTATGCCGCTGCGGAAATGGTTGCCCAGGCGAATCGCCAGTCGGCCAAGCTGGATAGTGCACTAGTTACAATCTCAAAAAAATTGGATCGCTACATCCTGGGCTCGAACGCAAACCAGCTTCAGGTGACAGAAGCCGTTCCCGGAAGCGATGCGGAGCATCGCAAATACCAAGGCGAACAGATGGAACCGATGAATCATCGTCTGGATCAAATTGAAGCGAGGATTGACGATCTTGTAAAGGCTCAGCGGCCTCCTGTCTTCTTAGCCGGGGATAACATTGTTGCTACGGAGGTGGACGGCTTCATTCTAGGCATTCCAGCCGATGAATGGCGCCTTGCCGCCTACTATGCATTACGCGGCGTGCCCGAACCTGGCATGGTGAAAGTGTTTCGGGAAATGGTGAAACCAGGAATGACTGTCGTCGATGTAGGTGCCCACATCGGACTCTATAGTCTGTATGCGCTTCGCTGTTTGCAGGGCGTCGGCAAAGTATTTTCTTTCGAACCTTCACCACGCACTTTCGCCATCTTGAAAGACAACATACAAGTGAATGGCTTTCGTGAATCGGGGCTGTCGCAGCTCCTTCCTGTTGCGGTCTCCTTCCAAAGTGGGACCGCCGAATTGACGATTGTGCGTCACAATTCGGGTCATAACACGCTGTTTGGGGACGATTTGACGGCAGAAAAGATACAAATAACAACGGTAACGCTGGACAGAGCATTAATCAATGAACCGAAGGTTGACGTTGTTAAAATTGACGCCGAAGGCGCAGAGCCCTTTATTTTGAAAGGAATGGCAAGTCTACGGATCAAAAATCCTCAATTGCGCATTTTCCTTGAATTTGCCCCAGAGCATCTAAGCAGGGCAGGGGTCAATCCGCGAAAATGGGCTAAGGAAATCCTTTCCACCGGGTTTGTGCATCGAATAGAAGATGTGTCTGGAGAGCTGCTTTCAGTAACTGCTGAAGATTTGGCTGGGTGCATCAGTTGGAATTTGTTATTGTCTCCGAAACTACCTTAGAATGAAGCATTTCAACACTACTGCGGTCGCTACCCGGAAGATACCCATTGCTTGCCCGCAATTTCGAGGCAATGAATCGAAGTATGTGCAAGAGTGTCTGGAAACGACCTGGATCTCCTCCATTGGTCGTTTTATACCGCAATTTGAGCACGAATTTGCGCGTTTTTGCGACTCAAACCACGCTATTTCTGCTAACAGCGGTACCAGTGCGCTACATTTGGCGCTTCTTGGAATGGGAGTTCAGCCGGATGATGAGATCCTGATCCCAACTTTGACCTTTGTGGCAACGGCGAACGCTGTGAAATATTGCGGAGCTCGTCCAATCTTAATCGACGTTGAGCCACGGACGATGAACATCGACCCGCAGCGAATTGAAGAAAAGATTACTCCACGTACTCGCGGAATAATTGTCGTCCATCTATACGGTCATCCGGCCAACATGGATCCCATTTTGGAGATTGCAAAACGTCGCGGGCTGTTTGTGATTGAGGATGCTGCCGAAGCGCACGGGGCACTCTACAAAGGGCGGAAAGTGGGTGGGCTGGCTGAAGTTGGGACCTTCAGCTTCTTTGGCAATAAGATTATGACCACCGGTGAAGGTGGGATGGTGACTGTGGGCAATGAAGACCTGCGTGACCGGATTCGACTTTTTCGGGGGCAGGGAATGGATCCCAACCGGCGCTACTGGTTCCCGCAAGTGGGCTATAACTACCGGATGACAAACATCCAGGCAGCAATCGGCTTAGCCCAGCTTGAACAAATTGACAGCCATCTGGCTTGTTACCGGCAAGTAGCTGAATGGTACAGGCGTTATTTAGAACCTTTAGCGGATTTTATTGTTCTGCCGTTTGAGGAGACTTGGGCGCACCATGTGTACTGGATGTTCAATGTTATTCTGCGACCAAAAATCCGCATTGAGCGCGATCAGTTCATGGCACTGCTGAGTGAACAAGGCATTGAAACGCGACCGGTATTTTATCCGATGCATGCAATGCCTCCGTTTCGCGATACGCAATCCAGCTACCCGGTGGCCGATGCTTTGGCGCAAAACGGAATCAGCTTACCCACCCATGTTGCACTGACAGAGGAAGACGTGTCTTACATCGCCGATAAATTTCGTAGCCTGTGTTTCTTGTAGGACGGTTGGGATGAAGATAGCCTGGTTCACTCCGTTGTCCAACAAGAGCGCAATCGGCAGAGCAAGTGTTCTTATTGTGCGTGAGTTGGCGAAATTGGCTGATGTGGAAGTGTGGCACTCGGACTCCGGGCCTATTCACAGCGTTCCTGCCACGACGACATTCTTCCGCAACGCCAAGGATCCCATTCTGGAAAGGTTGGCGAAGTTCGATCTGATTTTCTATAACTTCGGCAACCATCTATCCTTTCATCGCGAGATATTTTTGACAGCGTTGAAGTACCCCGGCGTGGCTATTTTGCACGATTTTGTGATGCACCACTTCTTTGCGTCCTACTTTCTTGAGGAGTTACGCGACCCTGCGCAATATATTGCTGAGATGGAACGTCTTTACGGAGCTGTCGGCCTGGATGTGGTTAAGCGCAGTTTGCAGCGGGAACGTATTTGGGAGACGGATCGAGTGGTGGAGTTCCCCATGTTTGAAACAGCAATGCGCGGAGCTCTTGGGGTAATTACCCACTCCGATTTTTTCCTCGAAGCAGTTTCCGAGCGGCGAACGGGGCCAGTATGCAAGATTCCATTGCCATATGAAATCCCGCCCACTGGAATACCGACCAAGCGCGAGAGTCTGGGGATCCCGGAAGGTCAATTGATTGTTTTGACAGTTGGCCATGCGAACTCAAATAAGCGGTTAGAGACTACTATTGAGGTAATCGGTTCGGACGACAAACTACGATCTAAATTACACTTTTTGATAGCAGGGCCTTGCGACTCGCAATATCAGAAACAGCTTGAGGCGATTAGCAAAAAATACGGTATGCAAGATCGCGTTCAATTTCTGGGCTACGTCAGTGATGAGCATTTGCAATTGTGCCTGACGCATGCAGACATCTGCGTGAACCTGCGCTATCCAGCGTTTGAAGGGGCTTCGGCATCTGTGATTGAGGAGATGTACTACGGCAAGCCTGTGGTGGTGAGCGATACAGGGTTTTATACAGAGTTGCCCTCGGACTGTGTGCGGAAGATTCGGGCGCACGAAGAGCAACTGGACTTACGTGCGGCGCTTCTGGAACTGCTGGACAATACCCATCGCACAAGCCTGGGGCAGAGGGCGCGCGAATTTGCTGCGGCAACTTTCCTTGCGGAACAGTATGCCAGGGAAGTGGTTCGCTTTGCCTGGGATGTGCGCAGTGCAAGGCCGGTTTATAGTTTGGCGGATCGGGTGGCCAGTGAGTTTGGACGGATGGGGATTGCCTCTGGGATGGAGTTGCCGGACACTGTTTCCGAAGCGTGTGCGGAATTGTTTTTTAAGGTTAAACCTGCGGCAAGTAATTAGTGTCATGTACTTACCACGGGACATTCCCCGCAATGAGTATGCTGCAATGAAATAATAGTGACGATATAGCGAGATCTTTCGTACATCCTGCAAGTGTGTTGATGAATGATTGTGCCAAGGAATGGAATTCGACTTTGTACCCGTATCTTGTTGATTGAGGCGGTAAACCGTCCTTGCGCGGGCAATCGTCTGCGCTAAAAACGTCTCAAATCAGCGCCTTCAACAATTCTATATTGAAATTTTGATTATAGTCCAACTTACTAATTTCTACGGGATTAATTAGCCTGTTCGATTTTTCAACTTATTTTGCGAGTAAATTGATTTTAGAGGTGACAAGTTATGGTGCGGTCAATAAGTGAACAACATGCTGCCAGGTAAGGTTCATACTCTGAACCAGCTCAAGACCCGATGCGCCCAACCGTTGGGCTCGCTGTTTATCGTGAAACAGTTCGTCCATAGCTGCGGCCAGTGCAGGGGCATTCGGTTCCACTACAAGCCCGGTCTGATTTTGATGCACCACAGAAAGGATGCCACCTGAATCCGAAGTTGTAATCACGGGCTTCCCTGAGTAGAACGCCTCTAGCGTGACGTAGCCATATGAGTCCTCGTCGTATGGGATATAGGCGGCCCCAAGTGAGGAAGAGAACCAATTTGCCTTTTCCTGTTCGGTAATAAAGCGATTGAAGAACTGAACCCTTGCGGCGATATCCGGGTTCCTCAAAAGTTGAGTGATTCGTAAGTCATCTTCCGGAGCTTCCGTGCGTCCAGCAATTATCAACTTGACTCCACTTTTGACATACTGCATGGCTTCCACCAGTAAGTGCTGTCGCTTTGACGCAGTAACTCGGCCAGCACAGAAAATGTAATCTCCAAACGGCCCTTGGTGAAGATGCTGTGTATCAAGAAGTGGAGGGTGCAACACTTGGGAATCCATTCTGTTAAATTTCTTCAGTCGGTCTGATGTAACGGAAGAATTCGTGTAGATTTTCCGAGCCTCCGGCAGATACGAATTGTCCGATGCGATGATCGAGTTCCGAATAGCCAAGTTTTCTGGTGTTGAGGCCATGCCCTGATAGGGAGTGCCCCATAAATCGTAGACTTGACGAAATTGATGGACCATCCACAGTAATTTATTGTCGTGCGGTAAAAAATATGCCGGAAATTTTAAGGCAATCACGCGATCCACATTGGGCAGGCGCATGAGGCGGCAGGCAAGTATACTTTCAAGAATCTTGTTCGGTGGTTCCCATTGGAATGGGATGCGCAGCAACAGGGCTTCATGGCCAAATTCATTCAGCTTGCGGGTTAGCGCATCTGCCAGATGCTCCGCGCCACCACTCACAAACGGGACGCAATTGTTAGCCACCAGAATCTTCAAGCAAGGATCCTTTCAGCAACATGATCCCAGGAAATGCCTAACTGGTGGAGCCTGGCCTCGCCAGCTTCGCCCATGGACTTAGTTTGGGCGCGATTGGTGAACAGTTTATCCATGGCGGCGGCAATGGCTTCTGGATCAGGCGAAGTGACCAACCCATTCAGTCCGTCGACGATAAGCTCCAGCGTACCTCCCGAATCGGTTGTGGTGAGCACCGGCTTTTTTGAATGATGAGCCTCCAGGCTTGGATACCCATAGGAATCTTCATCCACGGGGAAATAAGCCGCTGCCAGGCATTGGGCGAACAGCTCAATCTTCTGATTTTCATCCACCCACTCGGCCAGGATTGTCACACGATCTTGAAGGCTGTGGCGACGCACGAATTCACGCAGCTCGGTAACGTAAAGCATTGTATCGGGGTCTGGTTTCCCGGCAACAATTAGCTTCACTTTAGATTGAACATAACGCATGGCTTCCAATGCCAGCCACTGTCGTTTGTGATGTACCAGGCGACCCATGTAAAGAATATAATCGCCGTAACCCTTGCAGGTATAGCGTTGCGGGCTTGGAAGCGGTGGATAGAGCACTTCGGCGGTGACGTCGTTGTATCGCTTTAATCTATCTGCCACCACTTGCGAATTGCTAAATACACGCTGGCACTCCATAAGCCCGGCAGCATCAGCGGACCGCACGGCATCGCGATAGCCAACTCCTTCGGGAGTCATTGGGATGTCCTGATATTGGGTGCCCCAAAGATCATATGCGCCACGATGATGATGGATGAACCAGACAACTTTATTGGGATGTCGAAGAAGGTAACTAGGGAAGCGGACGGTTATCAGACGGTCGCCATGTTGGCTTAGATCAAGCAATCGGAAGGCTAGCATTTGCTCCATCAAATCCTTGTAGTTTGATGAGAAGGGAAACTGCAAAACTTCCACTTCGTGCCCTTTCGTTTTTAGACATGCAGCCAGGGAATCGACTATGACGGTATAGCCGCCGAAGACGAAGGGAACCACGGTGCTTGCGATGATTACTTTCACGCCGATTTCCCGGCGTCCAACCGTCGAGACGAGGGAACGCCAACAACGGTGGAGAAATCGGGAACGTTCCTGATGACCGCTGCGCCAGCGCCGATAGTGACCCAGGAACCAATGGATATCCCTGGAACAACGGAGCAACCGATGCCAAGAAAACTGCCTTCGCCCACTGAGACATTTCCGGCCAGATGAACGCCTGGTGCAATGTGAACTGAAGCGCCGATGTGGCAATCATGATCCACTGTCGCTCCCGTGTTGATAACGGCACCGTCGCCAATTCTGGAATCAGCGTTGATGATAACACCAGCCATAATTGCAATACCTGATCCCAAACCGATGCGCTGAGACAGGACCGCATGTGGGCTGATTGCGTTGGGCAGCAAGTAGCCCAGAGCTTTGAGTTCGGCAACTAGGCGATGGCGAATCCGATTATCGCCGACAGCGGGAAAAGCGTGTCGAGCTCCGTCGGTGAACAGAGCAGGCAAGATGGAATCAGACCCAAGGTGCGGATAGTGAAACAAATGGTCGTCAATGGAGGGGCTGGTAAATCCAATGACGTCGAAAGTGCCCAGGCGCTCGAAGATTTCTAAGATCACTTTCGCGTGGCCGCCTGAACCAACGATAACCAAGGCTGGACTTTTCATATCAACTCAACAATGTAACACGGGCGTATTGGCAGAGGCTTGCTTTGGGGGATGCAAGTTCCTGTTGTCACCCATACATTCTCCCAGTTACCCCTACGAACCTGACGTGAGGTTCCCTATAGATTGTGCTGCCAGATAAATCACTTTGCTTCCTGTAACTGTGTTTTTGAACGCGATCTTCAAAGTGAGCGTCAGCACATTGCCGCTGCCCGTCGCCAATGATTGTGCGGCGAAGACAGTGCATTGACTGTTGCTGACGGAGCCTGTGCCGCCCAGCGTCAACCCCACAGAAAGACCGCTCCAGGGCCTTGATCATTCACCAGATACAGCACTTGAAGCGGCTGCGAGTAGGCGATGTAGCAGGCACTGTTTCCATTCAGGTATTCCTTGATCAGCGTGTTTACGACTGTCAACTGCTGGTAACCTTGCGGATGACTGAATTTCAGTACGAGTGTTTGATTGGTTCTGCTGGGCGCCATCGGTCCGGAGTCACCAGCAGAAGGTGCCAGTCCGAATGTTGCTGTGTAAGGAGTTGGTGCTGTAGGGGCCGCTATTGGGCGCATAGAGTTAGTGGAATTATCCTCCCACTTAGTAAATACATATTGCACGCCTGCCACAATTTGCGGTGATGAGAAGGTTACAGTGCAAACTGCAAGTGGAGTCCAGTTGAGTGTCGCTGGTGTGGTGTAAGTTCCCGTTGAGCAGCCCACGCCTGCAACCGTAAACGATGCGCCAACAAAACTGCTGGCGATGGTGGCGGGTACAATGGCGCTTGCCGTAAACACCCAGGCTGCACCCTTGCCGGAGTCATCACCTGGACCACCGACAATGGCCGTTGTTCCGTCAGCAGACATTGAAACCGAACTGCCTTGTAAAGCGAGCCCGATCGCGTCGGAAGCAACCAACTTCGAACCATTCTGCGTCCAGACGCCGTTCGACCTTGCAAAAACCCACGCTGCACCAACACCCCCATTATCAGCAGACCCACCGCCGATCACTACATTGCCATCAGTCGATACTGAAACGGAACTTCCCAATTTGAAAGGTCCTGCGGCCCCTGACCCAACCAATTTGGAACCTTGTTGCGTCCTAACGCCATTGGACCGGGTGTAAACCCAAAGTCCGCCTTGGTTGCCGTCATGGGGATTTGAGATACTCCTAGAGTTTGCCAGCCCCGGCCACCGGTACGACGTCCAACCAAACACTTTCGTTCACTTACCAGGACGCCAATTCTGCGAATAATCTGCAAACAGTCTGGGCGCTGACTAACACGTCGATTGATGGTAGACAAGCCTGCTACGTGGCCTATTACGCGCAGGGAAACATGCTTTACTTGTATCCTGACAATGGCGACGGTGCTGCTGCCACTAACATCCCACTTACTGGCACAAACACAATTCAGAACAGTCAATGCCAAGTTAGTGCGGTCGGGTCAAGCGTGGTCAAGAATGGCAACCAACTTACACTGAATCTGAACATGACGTTCAAGGGCAGCTTCACCGGTGCCAAGGGCATATGGACCGAAGCGCAAACACTCGGTGGGGCACAAACAAGCCCATGGAAAGCTGTCGGTGCCTGGCTGGTTCCCTGATCAGTCATGATGATCAGTTATGACGATGAGCCTCTTTCGCAAACTGAAACGGTTGCACACGGATCAGCTTAGCCATTCTGGTATGTTTTGCTGGTAGCATGATTGGCGGAATTGACTCCGCTGTTTTCTTGTTGCCTCTTTCCGGCCTGTTTGTGTCTGTCATGTATCCGACAATGAACTCAAAGGGTATTAGCTGCTTCCCCAAATCGCAGCATGGTGCGGTTGCCGGTGTGATTTTGCTGGTCATCCAAAGTATGGATTCCTGTTGGCCACCGGATTTACGGCGCTTTTGTTCCTTGGCATGTTGTTTAACTGGCTGCGAAATCCGGCGCAAGCAATGTTGGATCGACTCGACCTTAGTGAGTACTGAGTAACAGGCGGCGTGTCCATTTGACTTGACACCTTGACTTACATTCTGCGACATGAAATGATCCCTGTTACAAGGGTTTTTATTATGTTTCGTGGCCTGGTCTTGATCGCTCTCATTAGCTCTGTTCTGTTACTTGCGCAGGATTCGCGCGGCCGCATTAGTGGTCGTATCGCCGATCCTTCCGGATCCATTGTCCCCGGTGCGCTGGTCACGCTAAAAAATACTGAAACTGGGGTGAAAACCACCGCCACCAGCAACGGCGTTGGTGTTTACGAAGTGGGGTTTCTCCAACCGGGCATGTATTTTCTGGCGGCCACGGCCAATGGCTTCAAGACGTACGACGTCAAAAATCTGCAAGTCCGCGTGGGGGACCGATTGGCGCTGGATATCACGCTGACCGTCGGTCAGGTTTCAGAATCATTGACCGTTTCGGCGCAAACGAGCTTGCTGGAAAGTTCCACGGCGAGCATAGGCCGCGTAGTGGATTCACGACGAATTCTGGACCTGCCGCTGCCCGGCGGCAACGCACTTTCGCTGGCGCGGCTGGCACCAGGTGTGGTCAATCTGGCGGCACCGAATCACCCCAGCCTGGGACCGGCAGTGGAGGTGATGTCCAGCTTGACGGTGAACGGCGTGCGCAGTGGCAACACTGAATTCACTATTGATGGCACGCCAAGCATGTGGGGAACAAACGCAGCCTTCGCTCCGCCGACTGAACTTGTTGCCGAGTTCAAAGTGCAGACGGCGGCTTATGACGCAAGCATTGGCCGTTCGCCTGGGGGGAACGTGAATGTGGTGCTGCGCGGCGGAGGCAACAAGCCTCATCTGTCTATTTACTGGTTCCATAACAATCAGCATTTGCAGTCGCTGGACCTGTTCCAACGGCAGGCGCTCTACAATCCAGCAACGGGTCCGGTGACCGATGCGAAAATTGCCTCTGTGAATCCGCGCAATATTTTGAATCGTTTCGGCGCAACAATGTCTGGTCCGGTAGTAGTTCCAAAAGTTTATGACGGTCGCAATAAAACGTTTTGGATTTTCTCGTTTGAAGGATTAACCCGCCCTGGAGTGGAGCGCGGCAACACGTTTTTCACCGTCCCGACGCTGGCCCAGCGGCAGGGCGATTTTTCTGCACTTCTGAAGCTGGACGCTAACTATCAGATTTACGACCCGTTCAGTACGACGCCTGCAGCAGGCGGACGGTTTGCACGCCAACCCGTTCCAGGCAACATTATTCCGCAAAATCGGCTGGACAAGACCGCGCTGGGGCTGATGCAGTATTGGCCCGTGCCGAATGTTCCAGGTACCATCAACGGTCTGAATAATTATCAGCGCTTTCCCACTTCATACAACGAATATCGGACCTATACCGGAAAGGTGGATCATAACTTCAGCGAAAAACACCGTGTGTTTGGACGCTACTCGCAGTGGTATCAGCTATTCAGTTCCGGCCAAACGTTCGATAACACGGTGAACGGCAGCGACCGTTACCGCTATAACTACGGCGGCGTAATTGACGATGTCTACATTCTTTCACCCGCACTGGTGAACAACCTTCGCTTCGGTCTGACACGGTTTGAGCAATCCAGCTATCCGTTGATTGCTGGTTTCGATCTGGCTGGTGCGGGATTCAATCCACAGTTGTTGGGAGCGATTCCAGCAGAAGCATACACGTTCCCCAACCTCAATATCAGTGGCTATCAGGCGATTGGCACAGCCAACATTGTGCGCACGTTTTCCAACTATTTCACTGCGTCCGATAGCATGTCCTGGACGCTCGGCAAGCATCTGCTGCGCGTTGGTGCGGAGTTCCGTGTTTACCGCGAACACAACAAGGACTTCAACAATTCCGTACCACAGGAAAGCTTTGGCTCCGCTTGGACTGGCGGACCGTTAGACAATTCGCCAGCCGCGCCAATCGGACAGGGGCTTGCGTCATTTCTGTACGGCTTGCCCACTGGTGGGCAGGTGAATGTGAACGATTCCTTCGCTGATCAATCAAAAACCACAGGCTTCTATGTGCAGGACGATTGGCGGGTCAGTCCTCGACTTACGTTGAACCTGGGCATCCGCTATGATTACGATTCCCCAATGACGGAGCGCTTCAATCGCAGCGTCAGCAGCTTTGATTTCCAGACGGTCAACCCGATCTCAGCCACGGCTATTGCCAACTATGTGAAGAATCCCTTACCGGAACTTCCTTCGTCGCAGTTCAAGGTGAATGGTGGCCTTACTTTTGCCAACGTCAATGGCCAGCCGCGAGCTCTTTGGCAAGGCGCCAAGGCGAACTTTGCACCGCGCGTCGGCATTGCCTTTAGTCCTACAAGCCGCAGCGTGATTCGCGCGGGCTATGGTATTTTCTTTGTTCCGGTTGGTGCGGACCGAAGCAGCGCCATTCAGTCCGGCTACTCCCTGGCGACGACGCTCACGCCTTCCATTAACAATGGCCAAACGTTTATCGCGTCGCTGGCAAATCCGTTTCCGAACCTGTGGCCAGCGCCCGGAGGATCTTCGCAGGGACTTTCTACATTCCTCGGCCGCAATGTAAGTTTCTTCAACCCCAAGCCTTGGAACCCATACATGCAGCGCTGGAGTTTGGGCGTGCAGCAGCAGTTGCCGGGACAGGTGTTACTGGATGTCAGTTATATTGGCAATCGTGGCACAAGACTAGCGGCCAACCGTCAGTTTGACGCGATTCCGAACAGCGTCCTTTCGACAACCGGCGTGCGTGATAACACGGTGAATAATTTCCTAAGCCAGACATTCCCTAATCCGTTCTTCCCTCTTCCTGGCTCCAACATCGCGGGCACCACGGTGGCCCGCACTCAATTGCTGCGCCCCTATCCGCAGTTCACAAGCATTACGGGAAACCTTCCGCAAGGCTACTCCTGGTATCACTCATTGCAGGTGTCGGTTGACCGCCGCTTCCAAAATGGCATCACCGCGCAGGGGAACTATGTATGGTCGAAGATGATGGAGTCCACGGCCTATCTGAATGGCGGCGATGCCTTTCCAGAAAAAGTGATTTCCGATTTGGACCGTGCCCACCGCCTGTCGTTAAGCGGGATTTATGAGTTACCTTTCGGTAAAGGTAAGCAGTTTCTTTCGAAGGCGAACCCTGTGTTGACGCAGGTTGCAGGAGGATGGCAGTTGCAACTGACCAGCCAAATCAATACTGGTCCGGCGTTGGGCTTTGGGAATGCGTTGCTGTTGACAAGCCTGGCCGATGCCGCCGAAGGACGAGGCCAAAGCCTGGACCGTTGGTTCAATGTGGATGCGTTCAACCGCAATTCGGCACAGCAACTGGTTTCCAATTTGCGGACACTCTCCACTCGCTTTTCCGGCATTCGTTCGCCGGGCGTGCAGATCTGGGATATTTCGGCGGTGAAGAATTTCGCAGTTCACGAAAAATGGCACATCCAGTTCCGCGCGGAGATGTTGAATGCCTTGAACCATTCCAATTTGGCTGTGCCCAACGCTGATCCCACCAGCACTTTATTTGGGAAAGTTACTTCCACGCCGGGCTTCCCGCGCTACCTGCACTTTGGGTTGAAGATCAAATATTAGGAGATTGAATTGGACAGACGACATTTTCTGGGAACTCTGGCCGCGGGTGCTATGCCGGGGCTTTCGCAAACACGGGCGAAGACTAACTTCGTGATCATTCTGGCCGACGATCTGGGCCGAAACGATTTGGAGTGCTACGGCAACCAGTATTTCAAAACACCCAATTTGGACCGGCTGGCTTTAGAAGGCGCGCGATTCACGGATGCTTACGCGGCGTGTCCGGTCTGTTCGCCGACGCGCGCCAGCATTCTTACGGGCAAGTATCCGGTGCGCACTGGAGTGACGGATTGGATTCCTGGCCGCGCTTCAGACCCGAAAGGTCCGATTACGACTCCGAAATCCGCCACCCAATTGAACCTTGCCGAACTTACGCTGGCTGAGAAGTTGAAGCCGCTGGGTTACAAAAGCGCCAGCATCGGCAAGTGGCACTTAGGAGGCAACGGATTTTCTCCAACCGATCAGGGTTTTGATGTGAACGTTGGCGGCAACGAAAGTGGTAGTCCGCCTCGCAGTGGCAAGCCCTATTTTGGACCCTTTGAATTGCCTGGCATCACAGCCAGCGAGGACGATTTCCTGACTGAGAAGTTGACCGATGCGGCGGTGAAGTTCATTGAGCAGAACAAGAATAATCCATTTCTGATTTATTTAGCGCACTACACGGTTCATATTCCGTTGGGTGCCAGAAGCGCGGAGGTGGCCAAGCATCAGGCGAAAGCGAATGGCCGGTACATTCCGATTTACGCGGCAATGGTAGAGAGCTTGGATGCAAGTGTGGGGCGAGTCCTGGAAGCGCTGGCGCAGACGGGGATGGCCGAGCGAACGATGGTTCTATTTTTCTCCGATAACGGTGGCTTGCGCTATGAAGGTAAGTCAAAGCAGGCGGTGACGGACAACGCGCCTTTACGTGCAGGCAAGGGGCATCTTTACGAAGGTGGGATTCGGGAACCGCTCATTGTGCGTTTTCCTGGTTTGGTGAAGGCGGGAAGTGTGGTGAGAACTCCGGTATCGAGCGTTGATTTCTTTCCGACGGTGTGCGATCACGCAGGAGTGACGGCGCGCGACGTGGATGGCGTCAGCCTGATGCCTCTGTTGCGCGGCGGGAGTTTGAAGCAACGTGAGTTGTACTGGCATTATCCGCACTATTCGAATCAGGGCGGGGAACCGGGAAGTGCGATTCGCGATGGCGAGTGGAAGCTCATTGAATTTTTCAAGGATGGTCGGCAGGAGTTATTTCATTTGACAGTGGATGAGGGGGAGAAGGTAAATCTGGTGGCTGCGCATCCGCTCATTGCGAAACGGTTGGCGGCGAAGCTGGCTGCTTGGCGGAAAAAGTCTGGGGCTATTGTTCCGGTGAAGAATCCCGCTGCCGATCCAGCGTGGCCAGGACTTGGTTTGACCGGTGATGAGGCGCCGACTCCGCTAGCAGACCCCGTTCACGCTCGCTGATTTTAACAAGGAAAAGAGCGGTCATCCCAGTGCGCGTCCAAGGGACAGGGCACCTTCTCGCAGAACTGGTAGAAATCGCTCAGTCATTTCTTCAATCGTCACTCGGGAAGCGTGCACTCCTGTGTTCATGGCCGCAACGGTGCGACCGTTCCGCGTTACCACTGGAACAGCAATTGACCGCAGCCCCAGTTCCAACTCTTCATCCACTATGGAATAACCTTGATCCCGCACAATCCGCAGTTCTGCTGCCAGCTTAGACTTTTGAGTAATGCTCTTGGGTGTGTGGGCCTTCAATTCAACGTGTTTCAGGTAGGATTTTAATTCCGAATCAGACAGCGCTGCAAGAAGTAGTCGACCCATGGAAGTGCAATAAGCTGGCAATCGACTGCCAATGGATAGGCCCACCGACATGACTCGATTGGTGGCCGACCTGGCTAGGTACACGATCTGGTCCCCTTCCAGAACACTCAACGAACTGGATTCGTGGATGGCGGCGCTGATTTCTTCCAGAATGGGCAGGGCAAGTGTGGCCAACGAATGCGACGAAAGAAACGAGAATCCAAGTCGCAACACTCGGCTTCCCAATTGAAATTTGGAACCGTTGCGGCTGGCATAGCCCAGGTGTTCCAGCGTAATCAATAGTCGACGAACGGCGGCCCTGGAAAGCGCGGTTTTGTTAGATACTTCACCGACGGTTACCCCATCGGGTCGGTTTTGAAACGCTTCAATGACCGCTAAGCCGCGGGCTAGGGAGAGCACAAAATCGGGGTTGCCTTCAAATTGCGTAAAATCCAACACCCGCCGATTATCGCACGCTGCATGGTCTTGACGGGAGGGCGAGCCGTATGCGAATATCGCCCTTATCGGCGATATTCGCGCTGCTCCATGGAATTTCTAACTCTACAAAACGCTATTTCTGAATACGTAAAAGATGGCGACCAAGTGGCGTTGGAAGGATTTACGCACCTGATTCCCTTTGCTGCGGGGCATGAGATTATCCGGCAGGGTCGGCGTGACCTGACTCTCATCCGCATGACTCCGGACCTGATATACGACCAGATGATTGGCATGGGACTGGCGCGCAGGCTGATATTTTCCTGGGGTGGAAATCCGGGAGTAGGTTCGCTACACCGCTTTCGCGATGCGGTGGAACGCGGGTGGCCGCAACCGTTGGAAATTGTCGAGCACAGTCATGCGGCCATGGCCAACGCTTATGACGCGGGTGCTGCGGGGCTGCCTTGCGCCTTTTTTCGTGGTTATCGAGGCAGTGATTTGCCCAGCGTCAACCCGGACATCCGCTTTGTGCATTGCCCTTTTAGCGGTGAAGAACTCACCTGCATTCCTTCCTTGCGTCCTGATGTAACTATTATTCATGCGCAAAAAGCGGACAGGGCAGGGAACGTCCTGATTGAAGGAATCATTGGTGTTCAAAAAGAAGCAGTGTTGGCGGCGCGGCGGGCGGTGGTGACCGTGGAAGAAATTGTGGATGACTTTGGGCCACGCAGTTCCAACGCGGTAATTCTTCCGGAATGGACGCTGAGTGCGGTGGTGCTGGCACCTAATGGAGCGCACCCATCGTATGCGCATGGTTACTATTCAAGAGACAATGCCTTCTACATTGCCTGGGACGACATTGCGCGCGAGCGTGAAAAGTTTCAGGAATGGATGCGGGAGAATGTGTTGCGATGACCTATACTCCAACAGAAATGATGACCGTTGCCGCAGCTCGGGCGCTGAAGAATGAGGATGTTTGTTTTGTTGGAATCGGGTTGCCATCGGCGGCATGCAATCTGGCGAGGCTAACGCATGCGCCGCGGATAAAGTTGATTTATGAATCGGGAACATTGGGGACGAAGCCGGAAGTGCTACCGCTTTCTATTGGCGATGGTGAGTTGTGCGAAACCGCTTTGACAACTGTTTCGGTGCCAGAGATTTTCCGCTACTGGTTGCAGGGTGGTCGTATTTCAGTAGGCTTCTTAGGTGGTGCTCAAGTAGACCGGTTTGCGAATCTGAACAGCACGGTGATTGGACCTTATGCTAAACCGAAAGTTCGATTGCCAGGCAGCGGCGGAGCTACGGAGATAGCCACTGGATGTGGGCAGATCTTCATCATCATGCGGCAAGGGGCTCGTAGTTTTGTGAAGCAGTTGGATTTTTTAACCTCATTGGGGCATGGGCGGACCGGACGTGAGCGACGTGACTTAGGTTTCAAGACCAAGGGTCCAGCACTGCTGGTAAGTGATTTGTGCATTCTACGACCCGACCCTGAAACCAGTGAGATGATGGTGACCAGCCTACACCCTGGGATCAGCCGTGAACAGGTTGTGGAGGCCACTGGTTGGCCAATGCGGTTTGCTGAGGAAGTGACTGAAACTGTGCCACCAGGAAAAGATGAATTGGAAGTGTTGCGAGATCTATTGGCGCGTACGGCTAAGGCGCACGGTTCCGCCGAAGGACACGAATGAACGTATATCCCAGAATGAAGCCCGGCAGCCAACCGGAATATTTAAGCCCAGATTATAAATCCACCATCACACGGGCGCCGTCGCGACCGCTGATTATGTTGCCGCATACGCTAAGCGAACTGACGGGCCCTGTTTACGGGCACAATCCGATTGGCCCAACGGACAACGATTTAACATTGCACTTTGCTGATCCGCCACAGGGTGAGCGGATTATTGTGGCGGGTCGAATTCTGGACGAAGATGGCAAAGGCGTGCCCAACGCCATGGTTGAACTATGGCAAGCCAATGCAGCAGGGCGCTATCAACACAAGCGGGACAATCATCCGGCGCCGCTGGATCCAAACTTTCTTGGTGCTGGACGGATGATTACCGACCAGGATGGAAATTACCGGTTTGTGACAATCAAGCCTGGTGCGTACCCTTGGCGAAATCATCACAACGCATGGCGTCCGGCGCACATTCATTTTTCCTTGTTTGGGACAGCATTTGTGTCTCGTCTGGTGACGCAGATGTACTTTCCGAATGATCCACTTCTGGCGCTTGATCCGGTGCTGCATTCGGTTGCGGACAAAGACGCGCAGGAGCGGCTAGTGTCGCGATTCGATTTGTCGCTAACTGAGCCGGAATGGGCGCTGGGGTATCGTTTCGACATTGTATTAAGAGGACGGAAAGCTACTCCGTTTGAGGAGCATGGCAAATGAATTTGACACCGAGTGCCTCCCAAACGGTGGGTCCGTTTTTCAACTATGCACTTACCACCAATGCCGCATTGGGGATTTTAGCTGGCGAGGGTGCACAGGGAGAACGCTTGCGGTTAGTGTTCCGCGTGGTGGATGGTGAAGGCGTCCCAACACCGGCCGATTCCATGATTGAACTGTGGCAGGCCGATGCACATGGCCGGTATGGGCATGCGTTGGATCCTCAATCCTGCACTGCTGATCCAAACTTTTGTGGCTTTGGTCGGCTGGAGACAGATTCGAATGGCACGTGTATTTTTGAAACAGTGAAGCCGGGTTCCTGCGGCGGATTGCAAGCCCCTCATATTAATGTGGCGGTGTTTGCGCGAGGACTTTTGAAGCAGTTGCACACGCGCGTTTATTTCGATGGCGAAGCTTTGAATGCCAATGATCCGGTGCTGGCTCTGGTACCTGAGGATCGACGAACTACGCTGATGGCCATGCCAACTCCGGGGCAGGCGAATACGTGGTCTATTGAGATTCGTTTGCAGGGCGAAGAAGAAACTGTCTTTTTTGATTTATAAGACGTATAAGATCAATTCATGTCTACACGATTGATCGACAGCTTGGCGGCAACGGAAGCCTTATCGGAAATTTTCTCCGATGAGGTTGTTTTGCAGACCATGCTGCGCTTCGAAGGGGCGTTGGCCAGGGCTGAAGCGCAAGTGGGGCTGATTCCAGCCGATGCGGCCAGGGTGATTACCCAAGCGGCCATGGCCCAAAGTTTTGATATTCCCAGACTGGTACGCGAATCCTTTCGAGCTGGAACGCCAGCCATTCCGATGGTTCGCATGCTGACCGAAGCGGTTCGTGCGCAGAACGCTGCGGCCGCAGGATTTGTACATTGGGGTGCAACTAGTCAGGACGTCGTTGACACGTGCATGGTGCTGCTGTTGGGCCAATGTCGAAAAGTATTGGAGCGTGACCATCAACGTATTTTGCAAGCGCTGCGGCGGATTTCCAATGAACACGGCAACACCGTAATGTTGGGGCGCACTTTGTTGCAACCGGCACCACCGATCACGTTTGGATTGAAGGCTGCAGGTTGGTTGGCTGCTGTGCGGCGCGGCTGGCGGCGAGTGGAAAGTCGTTTCGATGAGGCAGCGTACTTGCAGTTTGGCGGGGCCAGTGGGACCCTTGCGGCATTAGGAGACAAGGGCATGGCGGTGAGTGAAGCGCTGGGTCTGGAACTGAATTTGAAATGTCCTGACGGGCCGTGGCATGGGCATCGGGATCGACTCGCAGCATTGATGGCGGCACTGAGTATTTATACGGCGAGCCTGGGCAAGATGGCGCTGGACATTGCTTTGCTGATGCAATACGAAGTTGGCGAAGCGGCTGAGCCGGGAGGCAACGGAAGAGGTGGATCTTCCACCATGCCTCACAAACGGAATCCCACTGCTTGCATGCTGACGATTGCGGCGGCCAAGCGCACGCCGGGCCTGATGTCTAATTTCCTATCGGGTATGTTGCAGGAACACGAACGGGCTGTGGGTGGGTGGCAATCGGAATGGACCACTATGCAGGGGATCGTGCAAGCGGCAGGTGTGGCGTTGGAATCCATGGCCGAAGTGACTGATGGGTTAATTGTGGATGCGACAAGAATGCGGAGCAACATTGAGTCGACGGAAGGAGCAGTTTTTGCTGAAAAAGCTATGATGTTACGAGCGTCAGAAATTGGTCGTGATGCGGCTTATAAAGAAGTGGAAGAAGCGGTGCGGATGACGGGGTCACCGCCAGATATTCCAGGATTGTGTGAGCCCGCAGATTATTTGGGTAGTGCCGAAATCTTCCGGTTGCGGCTCCTGGAAGGGAAGGAATAAAAATGCCTTTTGTTGATTCCAACGGCTGCCGAATTTACTATCGTCTGGAGGGCTTGGCCAGTAAGCCCCTGCTGGTTCTGGTTCATTCGTTAGGCACCGATCATGGCATGTGGGACCTGCAAATGCCCGCTATGTTAACCCGGTTTCAGGTGCTGCGCCTGGACCTTCGTGGTCACGGTGCTTCCGATGCTCCCACTGGGGACTACACAATTGCTGAGTTAGGAGGCGACGTACTTGCGGCGGTGAAGGCAGCGAAGCGGGAACACTTTGCATACTGCGGCTTATCACTGGGGGGAATGATTGGGCAGTGGCTTGGCGCGAATGCGGGCGAGCGTTTGACGGGGCTTGTCCTGGCCAATACATCGCCAAGAGTGGATAATCCTAGCCTGTTTGAAACGAGGCGAACGAGCGTACTGAAGCAAGGAATGAGGGCGGTCCATAAGACTGTGATGGAGCGATTCTTTTGTGGACGCATGTTGGATTCACCAAACGCCACTGTGGAATCTATTCGTACAGTTTTGAGGCAAACCAACCCGGTGGGTTACGCAGGATGTTGCGCGGCAATCCGCGACATGGACCATGGCCCATTGCTTGCCGACATCAAAGTACCAACGCTTGTGATTGCCGGTTTGCAGGATATTTCGACACCCTATGCGGGTCATGGAGAAGTGCTGTTCGAGGGGATCGTCGGGGCGGGCGTGGTGATGTTGGATGCGGCGCATTTATCGAATGTGGAACGTCCCTCTGCTTTCTCCGCGGCACTGTTCGATTTTCTACTTCCGGCAATGGCTGACGATGTATCCGACGCCGGATTAACCGTCCGTCGGGCTGTGTTGGGCAATGCGCATGTGGACAGATCGATTGCTGGGACTAATGATTTTACAAGCGATTTTCAACAGATGATCACTCGCTACGCTTGGGGAACTGTGTGGACCAGGCCAGGCCTTGATCTGCGAGTACGGCGCCTGCTGGTGCTGGCGATGACTGCGTCACTGGGACGTTGGGAAGAGTTTCGGTTGCACGTGCGTACTGGGCTGGCCAGTGAACTGGAGCTGACCGATCTGAAAGAGGTCCTGTTGCAAGTGGCGATTTATGCAGGAGTGCCGGCAGCGAATACTGGTTTTCACACTGCCACCGATGAAGAACGACGTTTAGAAGAACAAAGGAAAACATGAAGACTTTTGACCGTATCAATCCATTGACGGGTGAAGTTGCATCCACGTCGCACGCAATGTCGGCGATTGAAGCGGGGCAGGTGGCAGACAAGGCGAACCTCGCACTGGCGGCGTGGTCTGCGCTGGGCCCAAATGCACGTCGTGAACTGCTGAACAAGGCGGCATCCATCTTGGCTGCAAAAGCTGGGGAATTCGCTGAAGCGATGATGAGCGAAACTGGATCAACCAAAGGCTGGGCAATGTTCAACGTCGCACTGGCAGCGGAGATGATCCGTGAAGCTGCTGCGCTAACCACTCAAATTGGTGGCGAGGTGATTCCTTCCGATAAGCCCGGTTGCATTGCCATGGCTCTGCGAGAACCGGTTGGAGTCATCTTGGGAATTGCACCTTGGAATGGGCCTGTGGTTCTGGGCGCTCGCGCCATTGCCGTACCGCTGGCTTGCGGGAACACTGTGATCCTGAAGGCTTCTGAAACTTGTCCACGAACACATACTTTGATTGTGGAAGCTTTCAAGGAAGCGGGTTTCCCCGAAGGTGTGGTGAACATTGTGACCAACGCCCCGGAAGATGCTGCTGATGTTGTGGGCGCACTGATTGACCATCCGGCTGTGCGACGCATCAATTTCACAGGTTCCACTGCTGTGGGTCGCATTGTGGCGAAGCGCGCGGCAGAACTTTTGAAGCCGGTGCTGCTGGAACTTGGTGGCAAAGCTCCGTTGATTGTGTTGAAAGATGCGGACCTGGATGAGGCGGTGAAGGCGGCGGCTTTTGGTGCGTTCATGAACCAGGGGCAGATCTGCATGTCTACCGAGCGGATCATCGTGGTGGATGCAGTGGCAGATGCGTTTGCTGCGAAGTTCAAAGTAAAGGCAGCTTCACTTGCCGTAGGCGATCCGCGCGAAGGTAAGACTGCCCTGGGTGCGGTTGTGGATCGTAAGGCAGTGCTGCGTGTGGAAGGCCTGGTGGCCGATGCAGTGAGCAACGGCGCGGTGCTGCTGACCGGTGGACCATCGAACGGTGTGTTGATGCCCGCAACAGTGGTGGATCATGTTACGCCGACCATGCGCCTGTTCCGCGAGGAAAGTTTTGGTCCGGTGGTTGCAGTGATTCGTGCCAAGGATGAGGCAGAGGCCATCCGCCTGGCCAACGATACCGAATACGGTTTGGCGGCCTCAATCTTTACGGCGGACATAGCCCGAGGCTTGCAAGTGGCAAAGCAGATCAAGTCAGGCATCTGCCACATTAACGGACCGACAGTTCATGACGAAGCGCAAATGCCCTTTGGTGGAGTGAAGGCATCGGGCTATGGAAGGTTTGGTGGGAAGGCGGGAATCGACGCCTTTACTGAACTGCGCTGGATCACCATTGAGACCCAACCGGGTCATTATCCGATTTAAGGGGAGGAGATCAAATTGGCAAGTGAGAAAAAAGAGAAAGAAGAGAGAGAAGAGAAAGATACGGTTGCCTATACTGTGAGCAACGGCATTGCCTGGGTGAGTTTCAATCGTCCGGAAAAACGCAATTGCATGAATCCCAAGCTCAATCGTCGGATGATGGAAGTTCTGGATGAACTGGAATTTCGCGATGATGTGGGGGTGCTTGTTCTGAAAGGCGAAGGTGCGGCATGGTCCGCAGGCATGGACCTGAAAGAATATTTTCGTGAGACAGAAGCCCAAGGAATGCGCGGTATCCGAAAGGCCCAGAGTGAAGCATACGGCTGGTGGAGGCGATTGCGCTGGTATCAGAAAACAACCATCGCAATGGTGAATGGCTGGTGTTTTGGTGGCGGATACGGACCGTTGTTCGGTTGTGATCTGGCGTTCTGTGCCGATGAAGCGCAGTTTGGATTGTCGGAAATTAATTGGGGAATTCTACCCGGCGGGGGTGCGACGAAAGTGGCCACCACATTGATGCCAATGCGCACGGCCATGTATCATGCATTGCTTGGCGAAACGATGGATGGGCAGACGGCGGCTCGTGTGGGTTTGGTAAATGAATCCATGCCGTTGGTGGCACTGGAGGATCGGGTAACGGAGGTGGCACAAAAGCTGCTGCAAAAGAATTGGGTGGCGTTGAAGGCAACCAAAGATGCTGTGCGACGATCCATGGAAATGACTTATGACAATGCTGAAGATTTCCTGATTCGTGCACAGGAAGCAGCCAATTCGCATGATAAGACGGAAGGGAGAAAGGAAGGCATCCGGCAGTTTATCGACGAGAAAAGCTATAAGCCCGGGCTGGGACATTACGATAAGTCGAAGGCCGAAAAGTAAATTTCGATTTAGGGTCTTTGCAATTCCTGCCAGGCTTTTTCGATCACAGGCTTGATGATGGCGGTGAAGTCATTGTAAGCGGGCTCTTTGAAATGAAGCTTGTCGGGCAGATAAAGATCCAGACGAGCTTGTCCTGCCGCATCAAAGAGTGCCGGATTGACATCAATGTATTCCAACCGTTTGTCTTGCGAGCAAAATGCTTTCACTGAGGCATTGGCGGCATCCACCACATCCCACTTATCTTGCTTTTGTGGCGCGCGATTAATGGAAACATAAAAGATCTTGGTGGTGGGCGATTGCTGCTGCACTCGCGCTATGAACTGGCGGAAGCCATCGGCAATTTGTTCAGCGGATCGACCTGCGCCAATATCGTTGCTGCCGCAATAGTAGACAATCATTTTGGGTAAATATGGCAGTACAATCTTGTCCATGTAGTGCAAAATTTCAGGCGTTTGCGATCCGCCGAACGCACGATTGAAGACTGGCAGCGGAGCCATCTGTGCCTTTAGATTCGTCCATCGGCGGAAGATACTGCTGCCAATGAAAAGGATCCCATTCTGTGGTGGCGGATTTGTTTGATCCTCTTTGAGATAGAGTTCAATCTCATCGGCAAAGCGCTCATTCACAGCGGCGGTTGTTGCTGGAACCGGGGCTGCAGGTAGGGATGCACGCAGCGGACGCGGAGTCACGTCAGCGTTGGTTAATCCCATAGCCCACTTGATCGCTTCCAGCCACATTGTCTGCACATCAGGGCGATCCCACGATTCGTCGGGATGGCCGATAGACGAATTGAACACGCGGCCCTTACCCACTTTAGCGGCCCAGGCGACAGGGAAATCTTTATCGGTGCGATGGACACGAGGATTCTTCAGATCTAACTTATTTGCATCCAGCCGTGCCAGGACGCGTACTTTATCGCGCGAATAGGGCGCTTTCAGTTGATAGATTTCGTCACGCAGGGTGAAGCTACGCGGGAAGGCTTTCATCGCTGGAAAGTTAGGATCTTCCACAATCACCGGAGCATCGAAGACACCCCATGGGTGATCATCGAAATAGCCACCGATCATAGCACCGAATTCAGGCCATTCATAGAACGTTGTAGTGGCGCTGTGCCCCCCAATAAAACCTTTGCCGTCTTCTTTGATGAACGAGAGAAAATCAGCCTTTTGTTGATCGCTCATCGCCGGATTACCGGCGGTATAAAAGAACACCGCGTCAAAATCATTTAGGTTTTTAATGTTTCGGGACTTTCCATTGGCCAGAATAACGGGGTGCTTGGTTAGTAATTGGGCATCGGTGCGAATGGTGGTTTCATAGATGCCTGAATCGCGACCCAGCCGTTCAATGACAGCCAACGCGTGGGACACCGATTCATGCTGAAAGCCATACGTCTGGGCATCGCCAATGGCCAGAAGCCGCTTCTTTCTGGGGCTTGTTTGCGGCGATGGATCACTTGAAGGAGGTCGCTGAGGCTGGGCGGTTAGAACTTCCGGAATCGCCAATAACAAAAGGAATGCTGCATTTATAAATTGAACTCTCATGTTGATTCTCCTCACCTCTTCGCGTCGGGCAAAGCGAATGCAACTACTGTATCAGCGGTGCTACGGTCGAAGAAGTTCGAACCAGTAGCCACAATCAAAACATACTGCTTGCCATTGCGACCTTGATACGTGATCGGTGTGGCATGGCCACCAGCATCCAGTTTGGTGACCCACAACTGCTTGCCGGTGCGCGAATCGAAGGCGCGGAAACGGCTGTCGTTGGTTGCCGCAATAAACGTCAAACCGCCAGCCGTGCTGATAGGCCCGCCAAGACTCAGTGCTCCAGTATTGTGGACCCCTTTCGCTTCCAATTCGTCTGTTATACCAAGCGTTACGGACCAGGCAATTTCCCCAGTGTTTGTGTTGATCGCTTGTAACTGCCCCCAGGGCGGCTGCTGACAAGGCCAAAAATTATCGGGATTCCAGAAGCGTCCAAAAGGACCAAATGTGCTGGTACGCGAATAGGGCATGCGACTTTCTTCCGGCTGCTTTACGACGCGCCCAATTTGCCCCAGATCCATTGTATTGACGATGACGTAATTTAGCGTTGGGTCAAAGGAAACACCGCCCCAATTCGCGCCCCCTAACGTGCCTGGAAAGATCACCGCAGTCTTGTCGGGATTGTAAGTGGTGTAGGGGCCGTTGTTGTGCATGCCGCCATCTTTATCCCACAAGTCTTCGCAGAACTTCTTATGTTCTGGAGTCACCGTGGCAATGTCTTCCCGCTTGATGCTGACGCGGGTCAACGGCTTCGGTTTAATAGGAAAAGGCTGCGTCGGCCAACTCACTTCCCCTGGAACCAGACTCTTGGGCACCGCCCGTTCTTCAATGCCGAAGACGGGTTTACCATCGCGGCGGTCAAAGAAAAAGGCCAGACCCATTTTGGTGACTTCCACTACTGCGGGAATCTTTCTACCGTCCTTGGTGACTTCTACCAATGCGGGCGGCGCTGCGGGATCGTAATCCCATAGATCGTGATGTGTAAATTGGAAGTGCCAAACCAGCTTTCCGGTGGAGGCATTGAGAGCCACCAAACAGTTGGCATAAAGATTTTTACCTAACCGATCTGCACCGTAGAAATCATAACTTGGCGAACCAAGCGGCACATAAACGACGCCCCGTTCGGCATCGAGCGTCATGAAACCCCAGTCATTGGTACCTGAACGATCCACGCGACTTTCGGGCGTCTCCCATGTCTCCGCGCCTGCTTCGCCGTCCAGCGGTACGGTGTGAAAGGTCCAAACCAGCTTGCCTG
>JANMWO010000297.1:0-10402 GCA_031394025.1 Acidobacteriota bacterium | reverse complement strand
CTGGACTTCCGCTGGTTAAGGGATCGGAAAAAAGATTCGCAGTGGTTCCGGCGGATCGCCAATCCCCGGATGTCGCTTTGTGGAAAGTCACCCCTCCAACTGTTGGCAAACCTCTGGTGGTCGGATTCGCTGAACCAATGGATGAAGCGCTTTTGCATCGCATGATTTTAGTTCGCGCAGAGAATGGAACAGAGATCTTAGGCGAAGTGAAGGTGGATGCCGAAGAAACACGCTGGAGCTTTCAACCCCGCACTGCCTGGACCGCTGGCAACTACACGATTGAAGTGGATGCGGCGCTGGAAGACTTGGCTGGGAACAAAATTGGAAGATTGTTTGATGTAGATATGTTGGACAAGGTGGATGATACCCAGCGGACTCCCAAGGTGATCCTTCCTTTTGCGGTACGTTAGTAGGCGCATGTATAGACTCCTACTCATTTCCCTATTCATTTCTCTGTCGCTGCCAGCCACTTTAAGTGCCCAAGGTTGGATTTCACTTTTCAATGGCAAAGATCTTGGCGGATGGCGGGCCAGCGAAACGAAAGACACCTGGATTGTCACCGAAGGAGCGATTAAGGCGCAGGGTAAAGGGCGCAGTCATCTTTTTTATGCCGGTGCCGTTGGTGGTGCTATCTTCAAAAACTTTGAACTGCGGGTTGACGTCAAGACCGAACCGGAATCGAACGGTGGAATCTACTTTCATACCGAATATCAAGACACTGGATTTCCAGAACGAGGCTTTGAAGTCCAGGTGAATAATACTTACAAGGACAAGCGGAAAACTGGAAGTCTATACGGTGTGCAGGATGTGCTGGAAGCTCCGGCCAAAGATGGAAAGTGGTTCAAGCAGAGCATTCTTGTGCAAGGCAATCAGGTAACGATTAAGATTGACGGCAAGACGGTAACCACGTGGACGCAACCCGCCGATTGGCAAGGGCTGAACAAGCGTGGACCGGGGCTGGTGTATTTCCCGGATCGAAAACTCACCGGCGGCACGTTTGCTTTGCAGGGGCACGATCAGCACAGCGTGGTTTATTACAAGAACATCAAAGTACGAATACTGCCGTGAAATTTAAGGCAAATTGTAAAGTTGGCGGGTAAGCTTCATATGGCGCTGTTTGGCCGTCAGTTGGAACTGATTGCCCCGTATTCGCATCTCGTATAGCTTCTTCCAATTCCGTTGTGCATTGAACTCAGCGTCAGACTTCTTGAAATTTGCATTCGCCTCTTCCATCCAGGTTGTGCCGTTTTTGGACACATCCATTCTGGCCTGAAGCTGCTTTTCATTCGCCTGTTCCAAAGCTAAATCCTGGGATGCCCAAGGTAACCACCGCAGCTTGGCGATCTTTGACCGACTCTCCGTTAATGCAGCCACTAATCGCTGATTTGCAGATTGGGCTTTTTCCAATTCGGCTGACTGCTTTGCCAACTCTGGTTCAATCTGCGCCAACAGCCACTTGGTCTCAAGAAGTTTCTGCGTGTTCTCCGCGATTTGAGAACGATGAAGTTCCAGTTCCGGTCGCCAAGTCTCCACCTGGTAAAGAGCGCCTTCAGCAGCTTTTTCTAAGAGATTTGGCACCTCTGGAAATTTTTCCGATTCGCGAACCAGTGCCGCATATTCTTTTACATTGATGGAAGCCGGGGCAGTGCCTTCTTTAGGGTTCAAAGACCAGGGCCAAATGCCTGCATACCCCAATTGATAGCTGCCCGCAATGATCGATTGCAGGTCCAGTTCCATGTGCGGCAAAGACGGCTCATTCCAATTGAATTCACCAATGTAGATAGGCTTTCTGCTGTCCCCAATCGTACGTTTTATACGGGCAACTGCTGGCGGCATGTAGTTCCGATAGTGATGAAAGCTGAGGAAAGAAATGGGCGCCTCAGGATAGTTGTTGGTGAAATCAATGAGAGATTCAATATCGGCATGGCCAATGGAGATAGCGGCCGTTGCACGATTTTGACGAATTCTGCTGGCCACTGCATTGAGGAACGGGAATAGTTGTTGTTCGTTGACCCACCCTTCATTCAACGCCATTTCCGGTTCATTCATGACGATCCAGCCTGCAGTGCTGCGCGAATTCGAAGCAACGGCAAGGATGGGGTCTAACACTTTATCCAGGAATAGTTGTTGTTGGGAGGCATCTTCAATCAGGCGGCTATGGCCGAATAACTGAGCTGATCCGGAAAGCTCCGCAGGCTTCATCCAAAGATGGTCCATCAAGACCCAAACAACTGAAATCTGATTTTCTTCGGCAATGGTTAGGGCGGCTTTGAGATCGGCAAGAAATAGCGGGTCAAGACCACGGATGCGGCCTTCAGAATCGAAACTGGGTGCTGCGCCTCCGTCGGCTAATAGAAACCAAACAACGCCCTTCACTCCGGCCTGGTGCAGCGCGGCGAACGACTTGGCCATGGCTGGTGTGGCAGAGGTGGCACCAACATGTTCCCAGGCATTGACCTTGCCAAAATCGCGACGATATTGAAACCAAGGCAAATTGAAAAAAGGCAGGAACGCAGCACTGCGTTCCTCGGTTTTCAGATCAATAGATGGCCTGATCGGGGTGGAACGGCATCCCGGCAATAGAACAAGCAAAACAGCAAGTAGAAGCCGCACACCCATCAATGTTTTGGTTCCTGCATCCTTTGACTATAATGAACTATGTTTCCCCGCCGAGTTTTACCTTTTTTACTTTGCGCTTGCGCTTGCATGGCCGCCAATCCCGAATGGGACGAACCGTTTCCGCCGCATCGCATTGCCGATAACCTTTACTACGTGGGATCGCGGGGATTATCCAGCTATTTGATCACCACGTCGAAGGGCCATATTCTAATTAATTCCAGTTTTGAACGTACCGTACCAATTATCCGTGCCAATATTGAAACGCTTGGTTTCAAATTTACCGATATTAAAATTCTGTTAACCAGCCATGCCCATGACGATCATGTTGCGGGGCATGCCCTGGTTCAAAAATTAACAGGTGCCAAGATATATGTGATGCGCGGTGACGAAGACGTGGTGGCTTCCGGCGGTAAAGGAATGTACCTTTACACTTCGCGATGGAAGCCCGTCAAAGTGGATCGCATCTTGGAAGATGGTGAGGATGTCCAGTTAGGGGACATGACGCTGAAAGCCCGTTTGACGCCAGGCCACACGCGGGGCTGCACTACTTGGACCATGGAGGCTTCCGATAAGGGCCGCAAACTGGCTGTGATTATCATCGGCAGTCCGAATGTGAATGCCGGCTTCAGGCTAGTGAAGAATCGTGAATATCCGGGCATTGCTGCGGATTACGCGCGTGCCTTTGAAGTGTGGCGTTCCCTGCCCTGCGACATTTATTTGGGCGCTCATGGTAACTACTATGGAATGGAAGAGAAGGCCAAGCTGCTAGGGAAGTCCGATACCAACCCGTTCATAGATCCCAAAGGATACAAAGATTACATTCGGGATAGAGAACAGAACTATCGGAACATACTGGCTGAACAGCAGGGCAAGTAGCAAAGAAGCGGCGCTTTCCAGGTAGAATTGCATTATGTATCGATTTCTTGGCGTGCTGGCAATGCTATGTCTTTGCATTATCCCTTCACACGCTCAAACCATTACTGCGACGATTGCGGGCGTCGTGAAAGATCCGCAGGGTGCGTTGATTCCTGGTGCCACCGTCACTGTAACTTCGGCTGAAACCAGCCAGAAACGTACGGTGAAAACCAGCCCGGAAGGTCGCTATAACGTATCCTTTCTGCCTCCTGGATCCTACGAACTTTCAGCCACCATCAAGGGTTTCGGCCGAGTGACACGTGGCGGCATTGTGCTTGAAGTTGCGCAAACTGCGGAAATCGATCTTTCTCTACCTCTTGATACTGCTTCTGAGACCGTAATTGTTCACGAAGACGCACCAGCGCTGGTTACCGAATCCTCCAACCTGGAAATGACTGTAGAGAATAAACTGATCGCTGAACTGCCTTCGGGTGAGCGCAGCACAATGAGTTTCATCAATCTGATTCCTGGTGCGATTGACGGCGGATTTGCCTTGGCGCAAGGAGAAAGCTTGAACACCAACGGCAACGCCCAGGGCCCCATCGGCACGGCTGGGAACCGTAATTTCTTCGATTCCAATTTCAGCGTTAGTGGTGGTCAGGCATCGACGAATGATGTTCTGCTGGATGGTGTTTCCGATACGGTTGGCGATTTCAACGGCATGGCAATTTCACCTCCACAGGATTCGGTGAGGGAATTCAAAGTTCTATCGGGAGCGATTCCCGCTGAATACGGACGTACTGGAAGTGCGGTGGTGAACTTTATTACCAAAGCGGGTACGAATCGTTTCCATGGTGCCGTCTACGAGTACTTCCAAAATGGAGCGTTGAACGCCAACGGCTGGCAGCGCAATCGCCGAGGATCAAGACCCGACGGTAGAGCCAATCTGCCACGTATTCCAATTAAACGGAATCAATACGGCGTGGCTTTCGGCGGCCCGGTGATGCTTCCCAAACTTGGCAAAGTGAAAAACACCTTTTTCTTTTTCAACTATGAAGGCCGTCGTGAAGCCAACCCGTTCAGCAAGCAGTTAACTCTACCGACGGAGAAAATGAGGACTGGTGATCTGTCGGAATTATTGACCGGATCAGCTCGTACGGGCTTGACCAATGCCGATGAATCAGCGGCACTGTTCGGCCAGCTATACGACCCCTACGCTGCGCTATCCGCTGGTAAGCGCCAAACTATTTCCGGTAATCGGCTGGACTTGCTTCCCAAGTGCGGAACAGGCCCCCGCACAGCAGCCTGCCTGGACCCGGTAGCACTGAAGCTGCTCACCTATTTACCCTCCACCAATCAACCAGGCTTGGTGGACAACTTCGTTTTTTCAGGCACAGCGCACTTTCAACGCGATCTATACGCCGCCAGGGTGGACCGTACCATCAACGAACGTCACAGTTTTTTTGGACGCATCAGCACGGAAGATCGCTTTCAGGCTGAACCAGATTTCCTGGGCTCTATTGCATCTAATTCCAGAACTATCAACGACACATTCTATAACGTGACGGTCAATGAAGTGTGGTTGATGCGCCCTTCGGTGATCAACAACTTCCGCTATGGCTACACGCGGGCACGGGCTCATCAAGTGCTGTTGAGTGAAGGGTCTGACCCGGCAACTACGTTGGGCCTGCCCGCTTATATTGCCGCTGCCGGACCCATTGCATCCTTCCCTATTTTCAACTTTAGTGGTGGACCGGAAGGGCAAGGAGTCCCTGGAGAAATCACCAGTTCGCAGATTTCTGGAGGCGGCAATAATCAGCCGCGCGATACCCAAACACTTGCCGATTCGGTAAGCATCATGAGGGGCAAACACACGTTGAAAACTGGCGGAGAATATCGGCTTTACCGCTTCTTCGCGTTTCAGTACAACAACCCTGATGGAAGTTTCAGTTTCAACCGCACGTTCACACGGGGCCCGACGCCAGGTGCAGGCGTTGCAAATATTCAGGAAACCGGGTCTTCACTGGCATCGCTGCTGATGGGGTTGCCGTCGGGCATTTCTAAGGAATCCGTCAGTCCATTGACGCTGTATCACCACTATGGCGCGCTCTTTTTCCAGGACGATTTTCGAGCAACGTCGCGGCTAACTTTGAACCTGGGCCTGCGTTGGGATTTTGAGACCAGCACTGGCGAATCCCACGGACAGGTTACAAATTTTGATTTCACCGCACCTTCCCCGCTGAATGGAAAAGTGCCTTCCTCTACCGACCCTGGTGTTCTGGCATTGCGCGGCGGTTATGCGAATCTTCCAGGGCTTCTAAGCTTCGTCAATGGGGCGCAAACCAAGACCCATTGGAATCGTTTTGGTCCACGGATTGGTGCTGCTTATCGGGTGAACAATAAGACGGCGTTACGGGCTGGCTACGCGTTGTTTTTTGTCCCCATTTCTGTAGAACAAGGGACAGCCTTGGGCAACGTGTTCAACACCTCAGTATCGCAATCCGATGCCACAGTGCAAATCATTCAGCCGGGGGGCACTGCTACACCTACCGTGTTCTTAAACAATCCTTTCCCAGGTGGAATTCCTGCGACGCCCGGCAGCACTCAAGGTGCCAATACGCTGCTGGGGCAAGCCATTACCGTTGTGCCACCAGACCGCGCAAATCCTTATAACCAGCAATGGAATTTTGTGATTCAACGGCAACTGGTGAAGAACATGATTCTTGATCTGGCTTATGTGGGCAGTCATGGGCGAAATCTTCCTGCGGCCAGCTTGAACATGAACCAACTACCGCCGGAATACCTGGACTTTGCACGAGCGCACTTCGGGGAATACTTCGATGTGAATGGACGTCCGGCGGTGAACCCATCGGGCTTTTTCAGCGCTCAGGTTGCCAACCCGTTTGCCGGAACCATCACCAATCCCAACTCAGCATTAAGAGCTGCAACGGTCACCCGCGGACAGTTGCTATCGCCCTTTCCGCAGTACACGGGCGTGGCTTCATACCGCCCTCACGTCGGGTCACTCAGCTACAACGGCTTGCAGGTGATCTTACAAAAACGCTTCAGCAACGGAGTTTCCAGCACGGCGAGCTACGTCTGGTCAAAGTCCATTGACACTGGCGGACCTGGCAATAATTCCGGTCGTGGAACTTCCGTGGAAAACATTTACAACATTGCCCAGGATCGATCCATTTCCAACTTCGATGTACCGCATCGGTTGGTGATGAGTGGTGTGTGGGAAATGCCGTTCTTCAAGAAGTCCAAGATGTTAGCCCCGCGAATTTTGTTGAAGGGTTGGCAGTTGAGTGGGACCTATATCTGGCAACGCGGAACGCCTGTGAACGTTACTGCCACAGGCTTTGGATTGGGATTTGCAGTGCGACGTCCAGATCGCATTTCTGGTGTGGATGCGCTGATTGACGCGTCTACCGCACGGCAAAATGCCCGCGATGGCAAGGTATGGTTCAATACCGCTGCCTACATTCAACCTCCGGATTTCCGCATGGGAACAGCGGCGCGCAATTATTCCGACGTCCGTCGCGATAATTACCGCAACGCCAATCTTTCCATCGCCAGAAACTTTACGTTGCGCGAAGGGATTCGCCTGCAGTTCCGTGGAGAATTTCTCAACGCATTCAACCAGGTGATCTTCGGCACCCCAGGTACAGATGTGGGTACGCCTGCCACCTTCGGTATGATTACTACTCAGGGAAACACGCCGAGGAATTTACAAGGCGTCATGCGGATTACGTTTTGAGTAGGAAGGATACAAAAGAAATGACTGGGCAGATTGCCGTTGTGTTGGTAGACGATCAATTATTGGTCGCAAATAATCTACAGACTTGCCTGGAGTCTTTTGCAGATATCCACGTGGCTGGCATTGCAATTAGTGGGGAAGAGGTGCTGGAAAAGCTGCCGGTATGGAATCCGCAAGTGGTCCTGATGGACATGCAGATGCCCGGCGGCATGGATGGAGTAACGGCAACGCAGCAGGTGAAGTCTCGTTTCCCTGCAATCAAAATTATTGGGCTGACCAATTCCGCAGATGAAGGGCGCATTTTGGGCTTGTTGAGAGCAGGGGCATCGGGATATGTTCGCAAAGATGCCAGCAGCGAAGTGCTGGTGTCAGCGATTCGAGCAGTGGCATCTGGACAACATTACATGGATGCCCCCCCCACCATAGGCAGCGGCAATTCGGCTGAAGAATTATCGCCCAGGGAAACGGATGTGATGTTGCAGATGGCCTTTGGACGGTCGAATAAAGAGATTGCCGAAGCGCTAACCATCACCGAGGAAACAGTGAAGTCGCACGTGGGCAATTTACTGGCAAAGTTGCATTTGGAGAATCGCACGCAAGCCGTTGTGTATGCACTGAAGCGCGGCTTGGTCAGCCTGGAAGAGCTCGGATAATCCTGTCTTTTGTAGCTAATCTAGAATTGTACTTGGGGAAGCGATTTCGACTGACGCGAATGACCTTCGAACTCTACCGACTTCTCCGGGTAATCCGAGCGATAGTGTCCCCCGCGGGACTCCCTACGCGCCAACCCAGCCCTGGCAATTAAACTGGCCACCAAATCAATATTTCGCAATTCGTAATCCGCACGCCCTGCCCCATTGCGACCGTTCATTGTCACCGCCAGTTTCGACAGCGCCGATTCCAGCCCCAGTTGATTGCGAACCAATCCGCAGTCCCGCCAGGCAATGGTCCGGGCGTCCATTTCGGCAATCTCTGGAAATAGTTCGGCTTCGATAGCTAACCCGGCTTCCATCAATCCACCCGCTGTTTCAGCCATGGTGCGGCCTGATCTGGCTCCGTAAACCAAGCCTTCCAGCAATGAATTCGACGCCAATCGGTTCGCTCCATGAACGCCATTACTAGCTACTTCCCCGGCAGCAAAAAGCCCTGGTAAACTGGTGCGACCTTGTAGATCTGTCCCAATACCGCCCATCGCATAATGAGCCGCCGGATGCACCGGAATGGGCTGCTTTTCCATATCCAGACCATAGGCCAGACAGGTCTGGTAGATGCGCGGAAAATGGGCTGCAGCGAATCCCGGAGCCCAATGCGTCACGTCTAAAAACACGTGCTGAGCATGGGTTCGTTCAATTTCAGAAACAATCGCGCGCGATACCTGGTCACGCGAATTCAACTCGTTGGTGAATCTCTCGCCCGCAGCATTGCGCAAGTAAGCGCCATCGCCGCGCAATGCTTCCGAAAGTAGGAATCGCGGGGCACCATCCGCGTGCAAGGCGGTGGGGTGGAACTGGACGAATTCAATGTCTTTGATCTCAGCCCCTGCCCTCCATGCAATGGCCACACCATCACCGGTGGCAACGTCCGGGTTGGTTGTCTCCAAATAAACGCGCCCCAAACCGCCGGTGGCCAGCAACGTGGCTCGCGCATGAATCGCAATCAGCCCTTCTGCAAGCGCAATGGCACCAGTGACCTGACCCTCCTGCACCAGCAAATCAGTCACCGCAGAAAAACTGTGAAAGCGGATATTCGGCTGCTTCACTGCATGAAAATATAAGGCGCGGGCAATCTCCCGACCAGTGGAATCGCCATGGGCGTGCAGAATGCGATTTCGACTATGTGCCCCCTCACGACCAAACAGCAGCTCCCCATCTTTGCGGTCGAACTCAGCCCCCCATTCAATTAGTTCTTCAATGGCAGAGGGCGCTTCAGCCACTAACGCCCGTACCGCTTCCGGGTTGCACAGGCCGTCGCCAGCGGACAAGGTGTCTTGTTCGTGCAACCAAATTTCATCGTCGTCGCTCAACGCGGCAGCAATTCCGCCTTGGGCATATTCGCTGGCCGATTCCTTTAAGCTGTCTTTGGCCACAACCATAACGGTTCCGTGTTGCGACAACTCAATGGCAGCGCGCAACCCAGCCACCCCAGCGCCTATCACCAGAAAATCGGTCTGGATGGTTTCGTGAAAGATTCGAGTATTCAGGATACTTATCATGGTACAAAAAATAGATGCCCGCCCACGCAGTAAAGACCCGAAATGACTCCTATACTTGCTATGTGGAACGTGGAATTCTGGCCCGTGTCCACAGTTTTCTGCCTGCAAATCATGGCAAGTTGTTCATTGTCACAACCGAAGATGTCTGGAAACTGCACGGCCACCAACTGACGGGGCAATTCCCGTTTGACGTACTTTTTTTTCCAGGTGGTGAGGCACGCAAGCGGCTTTCTGCAGTGGAAGCGCTGGCCGACCAGATGCTGGCCCAGGGTGCCGACCGTTCATCTATTGTCATCGCCTTTGGCGGCGGCATTGTGGGCGACCTGGGGGGCTTCCTGGCGGCCTCATTCATGCGCGGCATTCCAGTAATTCAGGTCCCAACCACCCTGCTTGCCCAAGTGGACGCATCCATTGGTGGAAAGACCGGTGCCAACCTGGCTGGCGGCAAGAATTTAATTGGTGCGTTTCACCAGCCATTGGCCGTGCTCACTGATCCCGATGTGCTACGGACGCTGCCTGCCCGCGAATACAATGCTGGTTTGTTTGAGGTGTTGAAGACTGGCGTCATCCGCAGTCCGGAATTGTTTGAACTGCTAACCACCCGTCGTGATGAAGTGCTGGCTCAGCAACCAGAGATTGTGGAGAGAATCATCAGCGAATCGGTGCGGATAAAATGTGAGGTGGTTACCGCAGACGAAAAAGAGAGCGATTTGCGACGCATTCTGAACTTCGGTCACACCATTGGCCATGCCCTGGAGGCGGAGACGAACTATTCACGATTCCTGCACGGTGAGGCAGTTAGCTTCGGAATGTGTGCAGCAACGCATCTGGCCTGCTCCACTGGATTTCTAGACCCCACAACGTCAGTCAAAATTCAAGATGCCATCACAATGTATGGCCCAATTCCTTCCACCCAGGGAATAAACGCAACTAGCTTATTGGTGCGTTTGGCGAAG
>JANMWO010000293.1:0-25295 GCA_031394025.1 Acidobacteriota bacterium | reverse complement strand
ATCGCCGTAAACCAAAACGTACTGCCCTGCCCTTCCGTACTTTCCACCCCAATGGACCCACCCATCATCTCCGCCAATCGCTTGGAAATAGCCAGGCCCAGACCGGTGCCGCCAAAGCGTCTGGTAGTGGACGAATCCACTTGCGAAAATACTTGAAATAGCCGACTCAGGGCTTGCTCTGGGATCCCAATTCCAGTGTCCGTCACGGAAAAGCGAACCTGCACAAAATTGGATTCCCGGGTGTCTAAAACCACCTTCAGAAACACGCCACCCCCGCTTGTGAACTTAATTGCGTTAGTCAACAGATTCAGAATGATTTGACGGATTCTGCCCGGGTCTCCACTGACGTAGGCAGGTAGTTCCGGTTGAACCACACCAACCAGGTAGAGATTCTTCGATTTTGTACGCTCCATCATCAACTCAATTGAATCTTCCACAACCTTGCGCAAGTCGAAATCAATGGTTTCAATCTCAACCTTGCCCGCTTCAATCTTCGAGAAATCCAGCAAATCGTTGAGCAGCGTCAAAAGTGCCTCAGCACTGCTGCGCACAATTCCAGCCAGTTCCCGTTGCTCTTCGTTCAATGCGGTTTCAAGCAGCAGCCCTGTCATGCCGATAACGCCATTCATCGGTGTACGAATTTCGTGACTCATGGTCGCCAAAAAACTGGACTTGGCATGGTTGGCAGCTTCGGCTTTCTCCATGGCCTGCCAAAGATCCTGCTCCACCCGCTTTCGCTCGGTGATATCCCCGGTAACACCAATCAGATGCCCACGACGTTTACTGAACCTGCCCCGCTCCCAAATCCAGCAAGTGCCTTTCAACGGATGTTCAATTCGATACTCGCATTCATAGATATCGAAAATCCCTTCTATGTGTGGATCAAGGGCCAATGCAATCTTGCTTTGATCCTCAGGGTGGATTAAGGCTTCCCAGTCTCGCCGCTCCAAATCGCCATCCCTCAATTCCAATCCAATTAATTGCTGAAGTTCTGCGGAACAGGACATCCGCCCGGTTTCCAGGTTCCAGGTCCAGTCACCTTCACTGGAACTCACCAGACACAATCGTAATCTCTCCCGGGCTTCGTAAAGATCTTCTTCCATCTGAACGACGCTCTGAACGACGCTCAAGTTTTCGACAAGCGAACCGGCAAATAGCCATTGCCCGGAAACCTGCAAACTCCACGCCCCTTGCACCCTCAGCGAATTGCCTGCCGCCGACTTCAATGGGAACTCAACAATCGCCGATTGCCCGATATTCTGATCCCAAATTCGCCTGGTATTCACCCATTCTGTACCAACCGACAAATCAAACAGATTGGTAGCTTGCTCACCCACCAGATCTACAAAGGAACGATTTTGAAAGAGGAAATCTCCGTCGGAATCTGCCAGAAACAGACTCTGCGAAATAGATTCCCAAGCTTTTTCACAAACGAGAGTGGACGGATTGCTTGCCATTTATTGTCGATTTCAAGACCTGTAGTCGTATCGACCGTGGCGGCGCAAGTTTTAAACTGAGTATGCTTGGGAATGGACTTCGTTGAGCAACTTAAGTCTTCCGTGGACATTGTAAAAGTTGTTGGCGATTATGTCCGCCTTCGCAAACTGGGAAACAGCTACAAAGGCCTGTGTCCTTTCCACAACGAACGTACCCCATCCTTCAACGTCCACAGTGTTCAGCAATATTACAAATGCTTTGGTTGCGGCAAAGGTGGCGATCTGATTAAGTTCGTCATGGAAATTGAAAACGTGCCTTTTTATGAGGCGCTTACCATGCTTGCCGAACGCAATGGCATCCCCATGCCCAAGCGGTCAGACTATTCCGATCCCGAATCGAAGCTTAGAGAATCCCTGTTTTCAGCCCAGGAAATAGCACTGGAACATTTTCGTCAGAATCTGCATTCCAACAACGGCACCCAGGCCCGTTCGTACTTAAAGAATCGTGGGCTGGACGGTGCCTTGGCTGCCGAATTCGCATTAGGACTTTCCACTCGCAGTGGCAATGCCCTTTGTGGCCTGTTGCAGCAACAAGGATTTTCGGCGGATCAAATTGTGGAATCGGGCTTAGCTTTACGACGCGACGACGGGGGACTTTACGACCGCTTCCGGGGCCGGTTGATGTTCCCCATCCACAATGAATCGGGAAAAGTCATCGGCTTCGGCGGACGAGCCCTTGAACCTGGCGATGAACCAAAATACTTAAACTCACCAGCCACCAAGCTTTACGACAAAAGCCGTACCCTCTACAACCTGCACAGGGCTCGTCAGGCAGCTCGCAATACGGATCGCATTGTGTTGGTGGAAGGGTATATGGACGTAATCGGCGTCTGGGCGGCAGGCGTCAAAGAAGTGGTTGCCACCTGTGGCACGGCCTTCACCAATTCCCAGGTGAGGATCATGCGTAAGTATTCTGGTCGAATCGTCTTAAACTTCGACCCCGATACCGCCGGGGTCAACGCCACGGAAAAGTCTATTCAAATGTTGCTGGAAGAAAATATGCACATTCGGATTGTGGAGCTGCCGGAAGGTCTGGATCCCGACGAGTATGTGCAAAAGCACGGTGCTGCATCCTATCAGGAACAATTGGACCGCGCCGGAAACTATTTTTTCTGGCTGGCCGACCGGGCTCGTTCTCGTTTTGATTTGAATGTAGCCGAGGGTCGTATTGCGGCGCTACAGTTCCTGCTACCGTCCATCCAGAAGATTCCCGACAAAATGGAGCGGGCTGCGGTGGTCAGCGACGTGGCGGCATATCTTAAGTTGGATGCGGGCTTACTGCTGGAACAGTTTCGCAAAGCGGCTACCAATCGGGAACAAATACGCCTGGATAAACCCCGTTACGACCTGCCTTCGGCTGAGAAAATGCTGGTGCATGCGCTGGTGCAAAGTGCCCAGGCTCGTCGTCAGATCCTGGAGGAATTGGCTGCCCTGCCCCATTTCCAACAGCTTGCCGGCAAACACATATTTGAGAGTATCTTGGTAATAGAGCGTTCTGGGATGCCTTTCCGCTATGGAGAACTGGAAGCACGCCTAACAGAAGAAGAAAATACACTAATGGCCAAGCTTGCTTTTGCCGATGATACTGAAGAAGAAAACATAATAGTTAAACAAGCTATGGCCTGTCTTGAAGAGTTGAAGCAGCGTGCATCCCGTGAACGAATCGAAGCATTAAAAACGGAAATTGCGGCAGCGGAACGTTCGGGAGATATGGCCAAGGCTCTTGCTTTAATGCAAGAATTGAAGCGGCTACAAGCCCGCAGATCAGATTACTAGGAAATGCGGCCAGAAGTTTATTCTGGTTTGCTGGTATAAAATGGTGGATACCTTAGTCGGGGATCTTTTGGCTACAGAAGAAAAAGACAGTGGTTTCGGCGATCTGATGGAATCGGGCAAGGACAAGGGTTTTGGTGCGTTCGAAGACGCGGCTGACCTTGTGCCAGATGAAATTGCCGGAGGACCCGAGCTTGAAGAACTTTTTTCGAGTCCGGACTTCGCTGTGGAATATCTGGATGATGGCAAGCTGGATTTTGGAAGGAAACGCGAGGAATCCGAAGAGTTAACGGACGTCGAACTTGCGCAGGACTTTTCCGACAAAACCAACGATCCCGTGCGCATGTATTTGCGCGAAATGGGTACTGTCCCGTTGCTCACCCGTGAGGGCGAAATTGAACTGGCCCGACGCATTGAGCGCGGTCAAAAGGGCGTGCGTAAATCACTGAGCCGTTCGCCAGTGGTGGTTCAGGAACTGCTTCTATTGCCGAACTTACTCGAAGATGGCACTCTTTACCTTCGGGATATTTTGAATCTGCCCGATTTGATGGTGACCGATGAAGCGCTGGATGAGCAGAAGATAACTATTTGCGCATCGATTGATGAGATTGACAAGCACTTTCAAAAAGCTCAGCAATATCGGCAAAAACTGTTGGCCGTTCCCAGGGCAACCAAGCCCAAACAACATCGCAATTTGAAATGGAGCATGGCAAGATCCATGGTGCGCGTGTCCAAAGGCATTCGCAACATGCCCTTTTCCAGCGTCTACATGCACCGTTTAGCGGCCCGTTTGCGCTCAAAAGTGGACGAATTTCGCCCGATTGAAGTGGAAATTGCCCGTGCCCACCGCCATTTGGAGGACCAACCGGCCTCCCCTGGTCGGGATAATCGCAAGGATCTGCGAGCCCTTAACCTGCGTTTGCAGGAAGTAGAAGAAGATTTTGGGGCATCGGCGACCGAAATCCGCCGCACTCTGCACATTGTGGATCGGGGCATTGAAGAGGCGGATCAAGCCAAGAAAAAACTGATTGAAGCCAATTTACGCTTAGTTGTTTCCATTGCCAAACGCTATACCAACCGTGGCCTGCAATTCCTTGATCTGATTCAGGAAGGCAACATTGGATTGATGAAGGCTGTGGACAAGTTTGATTACCTGCGCGGCTATAAATTTTCAACCTACGCCACCTGGTGGGTTCGTCAGGCCATCACCAGAGCCATTGCCGATCAGGCCAGAACGATTCGTATTCCAGTGCACATGATTGAAACCATCAATAAACTGGTGCGGACACAGCGGCTGATGCAACAGGAGCTAAATCGCGAACCAACCAGTGAAGAGCTGGCCCGGCGCATGGAAATGCCTGTTGGTAAAGTTCGTAAGGTGATGAGAATCGCCCAGGAACCAATCTCGCTGGAAACCCCTGTGGGCGAAGAGGATGAATCCCATTTAGGTGATTTCATCATTGATCGTCGGGTAACTTCGCCATCGGAAGCGGTGATCAATCTGAACCTGCGCGAACAGACGGCAGAGGTGCTGAAGAGCCTGAGTCCGCGCGAGGAAAAGATCATTAAAATGCGTTTTGGTCTGCAGGATGGCAGCGAACATACGCTGGAAGAAGTGGGCCAGCATTTCGCAGTCACCAGGGAACGCATTCGGCAAATTGAAGCCAAGGCGTTGCGTAAATTGCGGCATCCCAGCCGTAGCCATCGGCTAAAAGCTTTTCTGGAAAGCGGTCCTAACGGCGAATAGGATTCAGATACCTCTAATAGAGTGGAGGTTCCCCAGGTGGGCGAGTTTTCCAACGCCGGTGCATCCACAGCCATTGTCCAGGGTATTGACGAATGGTAGCCTCTACTGCTGACTGGATTCTTTGTGTATCTTCCGCCGGTTCTCCAACAATGGGAACCGGTGGATAAAACCTAAGAATATATTTCTTTTCAGCATGGTTCCATACGGCAAATCCAGGAATCACTGCAGCACCGGTGCGCGCAGCTAATTTGGCGAAAGCAGGGCTTACACATGCTTTTTCCCCGAAGAAATCTACAAAAATACCTTCGCTGGCACTCACGTTTTGATCCACTAGAATGCCCACCGCTTGATTGGCTTTGAGAGCCCGTAGAATCCCGCGCATGAAATCGCGCTTGCCCAGAATCGTGTTCCCGGAAAGAGATCGGCGCTGCTCCACAAAGGCATCCAGCAGCGGATTATCCAGCGGTCGCACCACGACGGACATGGGTTTCGAAAGCAGGGCATGAGCGAAGGCGCTCAACTCCCAATTGCCTAAATGTGCGGTGGCGAACAGGACCCCTTTCCCCTGGTCCATGGCCTTCTGGAAATGCTCAAAGCCTTCATAGCGGATGTATTGGCTGACATTTCCACGGTTGATTTTGGGGAATCGGGAAAAGGTGAATAGCGTGCGGGCCAACGCTTGGTTCATCTCCGCTACATTCGTTTCAGCAAGGCCAGTGAGTTGAAGATTACGCAGTGCGACTTTGCCCAACTTGGGTACCAGAAGATTCAGAAGTCGGAAGCAGCCACGTGCTACGACAATGGCCAAAGGTTCCGGCAATATGGCAATGCAACCGACCACACCGCGCACTGCCCCATATTCAATCCAGTTGCGAAGTGCAGAGCGGGTAGTCACTGCGGTTAAGCGATCCAACCACCGGCCAGCACCAATTCGCCATCATAGATAACCGCACCTTGACCAGGAGTTACGGCACGTTGCGGTTCGTCAAACTGAACCTCAACACGGCTTGGTTCGGACGTGGGCAGCAGCGTGGCGGCGGCAGGCACATGCCGATTGCGAATGCGCACCTGTGCTCGCCTGGGTTCGGTAATCGCGGGGATGGAAATCCAATTCACGTCGCGGGCAATCAGTTTGGACGTCAACAGATCCTGATTGGACCCCACTACGACGCGCTTGGACTGCGGCTCTGTGGCAATCACATACAGCGGTTCACGAGCGGCAATGCCCAAACCGCGACGCTGTCCAACCGTATAATGATGCACGCCAGAATGCTCACCAATCACCTTGCCATCGGTAGTGACCACCTCGCCTTCCAGACCGGAAAGCGGTGCCCCGGTTTCTTTTAGATAGGCTTCAATGAATCCGGCGTAATCGCCATTGGGTACGAAACAAATTTCCTGGCTGTCGCCCTTATCGGCAACAGGCAGGCCCAAGTCCCGAGCCATTTGTCGAACTTCGGTCTTATTGAAACCACCCAACGGGAACATGGTTCGGGCCAGCATGTCTTGCGTCAAACCAAATAGAAAATAAGTCTGATCTTTGGTTGCATCCACGCTGCGCAGCATCTGGTAACGGCCGGTTTCATCCTGCTGAATTCGTGCGTAGTGGCCGGTGGCAATCTTCTCTGCACCAACCCCTGCTGCCATTTCCAGGAACTGATCGAACTTGATGAAGTTGTTGCACATGGTGCAAGGCACCGGGGTTCGACCTGCCAAATAATCTGCAACAAACGGCTTCACCACGCTCTGTTCAAACTGATCTTCCAGATTGACTACGTAGTAAGGAATCCCCAGCAGTTGAGCCACGTAGCGCGCATCGTACACATCGTCGATGGAGCAGCAGCGGCCATTGGTGGCATCGGTAGCTAAATCTGGCAGACGACGTTGATTCCACAACTGCATGGTCAGGCCGACAATATTATCGCCGCGATGCTTCATCATGGCGGCTGCGGCAGAGGAATCTACGCCTCCGCTCATGGCAACGGCAATCAATGGTTCAGGCATAGGTAGGAGACAGCCTCCTTAGCTGTGCACAGGAAGCGGTTACGGCTTCAATCAGATTGTCTACTTGCTGCATGTCGTTGGCGGGTCCAAGAGAAAATCGGATGGACGACTTCGCCTGGGCACGAGTCCGGCCGATGGCCAGCAATACGTGCGATGGTTCCACTGCACCTGAAGAACAGGCAGCACCGCTTGAAACAGAGAAGCCTTTCAGATCAAGCGAAATCACCATGGATTCCCCTTCAATACCATCGAAACAAACATTCAGAGTATTGGGGAGTCTAGCAGCATCCACGGCATTGAATCGAATATCAGGAATGCATTCCGAAAGTTGGCGCTGCAAGTGATCGCGAAGATGGCTGGTCATATGTGCTTTCTTTGCGATATCGGCAGCATGACCCATGGCGGCAAGTGCCGGAACATTTTCCGTTCCTGCACGACGGCCCTGCTCATGACGACCACCAAATAATAACGGTTGCAGGGTGATGCCCTTACGAACGTAAAGAGCACCAACACCTTTGGGAGCATGAAATTTATGACCGCTGATGGCGTATAGATCAACGCCTAAACCAATGGCGGATGCGGTCACGTCAATGGGGATTTTACCAGCGGCCTGCACACCGTCAGAATGGAACAGGGCACCTGCCTGATGGGCAACATCGGCGATAGCGGCGATGTCTTGCACTGTCCCCAATTCGTTATTGGCGTGCATGACGCTGACCAACCCGGTATCTGGACGCATGGCTTGGGCAATGGAATCCACAGGAACAATGCCCTGGGAATCGCAAGGCACATAGGTGACGGCAAAGCCTTCCTGTTCCAATTGAGCGAAGGCGTTCAACACCGCAGGATGCTCAATGGTCGTAGTCACTGCATGACGACGAGTATTTCCCCGCATGGTTCCGAATATGGCCAGGTTATCGGCTTCCGTCCCGCCGCTGGTGAAGACAATTTCCTTTGGACTTGCCGTAAGCAACCCGGCCACCTGACGCCGAGCTTGTTCCAGCAGCATCTTGGCTTGTTGTCCATGATAATGGATACTAGAGGCGTTGCCGGAGCAATCTTTTAAGTACTTCGAAAATAGTTCAAGCACACTATCCGCTATGGGAGTGGTCGCGTTGTGATCGAAGTAATAGCGTTGCACGGTGAGCCCTTACTTAATTCTATCAATCAATGCCTAGAACCCTGATCACTTTAACCACTGACTTTGGATTGACGGACCACTTTGTGGGTGCAATGAAGGGTGTGATTTCCGCCACCTCTCCGCTGGCCCACACTGTGGACATCAGCCACTGCCTGCAGAAATTCGACATTTTAGAAGCCGCCTTTTTTGTTGGAGAGTTCTGGAGGTGCTGGCCTAAGAAAACGATTCACGTAGTGGTGGTGGACCCTGGCGTGGGAAGTTCCCGACGTCCGATTTTGCTTGAAGCGGATGGCCAATTCTTTTTGGGTCCGGATAACGGAGTGTTCACTTTTGTGATGAAGGACGCAAAGAAATTCATCACACGGGAATTGACCAATGACAAATATTTCCATAAGCCGGTGAGCCGCACGTTTCATGCGCGCGATATTTTCGCCCCAGTGGCCGCTCATTTAGCCAAGGGAGTGAAGCCAATGTTGTTGGGTGCAAAAATTGGCGATGCATTGCGATTGGCCATCCCTCAACCAGAACGAACATCGCGCCGGACCTTCACCGGAACAATTCTTAAGATCGACCATTTCGGAAATTTGATCACCAACTTTAAGGCTACAGATTTTGGAGCCATTCAAACGTCACCGTTTGAAATGTCTGTTGGTTTGAAAACCGTTCGTCACCTGGCCCTGCACTACGCCGAATGCGACCTGGACGAACTATTTGTGATTGAAGGCAGCTCTGGATATTTGGAAGTTTGCCTGAATCAGGATTCTGCTGCTGGCAAATTGGGTTGCTCCAGCGGGGCACCGGTGGAACTAACTCTTTTCTAAATCTCATGTACCGGGGAAGATTCGCACCATCGCCAACGGGGCCTTTACATTTCGGTTCACTGGTGACCGCAGTGGGCAGCTATCTGGATGCCCGCACCAATGGTGGAGAGTGGCTGGTGCGGATAGAAGATGTGGACACGCCACGTAACGTCACTGGTGCGGCAGATCAAATTCTGCATACCTTGGACCTTTATGGATTTCAATGGAACGGACCAGTGCTGTATCAAAGTTCCCGATTTGAGGCATATGAATCGGCACTGGAAACGTTACGGCAACAGCAATTGCTGTTCGCCTGCGGATGTTCCAGAAAAGATATTGTTGCGGTGTATCCTGGCACGTGCCGTTACGGGTTGGCCCAAGGGATGGTGGCCCGATCATGGCGATTGCTGGTGGACGATGTTCCCATTGAATTTGTAGATCAATCCCTGGGCCATCTTCATCAAGAAGTGTTGACAGAAACTGTTGGCGATTTTGTGTTGAAGCGCGTGGATGGTCTTTACGCCTATCAACTGGCAGTTGTGGTGGACGATGCATTCCAAGGAGTGACCGATGTTGTGCGAGGTTCGGACTTGCTGGCATCTACCTGCCGTCAAATTTACTTGCAGCGTGCCTTAGGATTACCCACGCCGAAATACAAACACCTGCCCGTTGTGTTTGATGAGCATGGTGAGAAACTAAGTAAACAGACAAGAGCCCAACCAATCCCTATGGAAAAGCAAGATGCAGCGAATACTTTGATGAAAGCTTTTGCGTTCTTTGGACACACACATGTTGAAAATGTGCCCACAGTTGATGACGCCTGGAGGTGGATACTGAATGCCTGAAATGCCCGAGGTAGATGCCGTAGCGCGAAGGCTGCGGGAAAGCGTTAGCGGTGAAAAAGTGATTTCCCTGCAAATTTTTCGACCATCGTTGTGTCGTCCGCAGCGACCGCAAGATGTGGAGGAATCGGCCAAAAGCAGGGTTCTGGAAACGGTGCGTCGACGCGGCAAGCACCTGTTTTTCCACCTTTCTGGCGATGTAGTATTGCATGCCCACCTGCGCATGACGGGAAATATTTTCGCGATTTCCGATGCCCGATTCTATTCTTCCAATGCCCGGGCCGTCTTCACATTTGCTTCAGGGCGGGGGGTGGTGTTTGAAGATTCACGAGCGCTGGGCAAGATGCAATGCGTGACTGAGGCGGAGATCGCGGCCATAGAAAAGGGTCTGGGTTGGGAACCTCTGGATGAAAGATTTACCCTCGACAGATTCCGCGATATGGCGACGAAATCGGCAAAAGCATCGAAGATATTTTTGATGGATCAGCAGTATGTGGCCGGGTTGGGGAACATCTATGTGGCGGAAGCGCTGTTCCGGGCTGGCATTGATCCGCGTAAGTCTCTAAAGAATGTTAGTGCTACACGTTTAACCCGGCTGTTTGAGGCGATTCGCAGTGTGATGCGGGAAGCGGTAGAATCAGTGTATAGTGCTTACCAGCAGCCAGGAACCTTTAGCGAAGGGGAAATTTTCCCCGTAAAAGTATATGATCGCGAAGGAGACCCGTGTATTACCTGCACGCGGCCTATCCGCCGGATTGCACAGGGCGGCAGGTCTACTTATTTCTGCCCCAAATGTCAACGATAACCAATGAACACAACAACTACCTCCCGTGCCGTTGAATTTCGCAAGGCCCTTGAATCCGGTGCTTTAGTGGCCGATGGCGCCATGGGCACCATGCTTTATGACAAGGGTGTCTTCATCAACCGCTGTTTTGACGAACTGAATATCGCACAGCCAAGCCTAGTGAAGGAAGTGCACGATGCCTACATCAAGGCCGGCGCGCAGATTCTTGAAACCAACACTTTTGGCGGAAATCGCATTCGTTTAGGTGCTTTTGGGTTAGCGGAAAAGCTGGTTGCCATTAATCAGGCCGGCGTACGCATTGCCCGTGAATCGGCGAAGGATAAAGGATTCGTGGCTGGTGCCATTGGTCCGCTTGGCGTCCGCATTGAACCGCTAGGGGCAACCACATTCGGTGAAGCTCGCGATATATTCCGTCAGCAACTACAAGTACTTGTGGATGAGGGCGTGGACCTTTTAGTGATGGAAACTTTCGGTCGACTGGAAGAACTTCGCGAGGCGATTTTTGCAGCTCGTGAAGTTGCTGGACCAGAGATTGTGATTGTGGCCCAAGTGACCATTGACGATCATGGAAATTTGCTGGATGGAACCGATACGGAAACCTTCACCCGCGCGCTGGATGAATGGCCAGCCGACGTGTTGGGACTGAACTGTTCCGTTGGCCCCAAAGTGGCCCTGGAAACCATTGAGAAGATGATGCGCTTTTCCCACAAGCCTTTCAGCGCCATGCCCAATGCGGGATATCCGGTGACGGTGGAAGGTCGGCAAATGTATTTGTGTTCGCCAGAATACATGTCGCAATATGCCCGACGATTTTTGTGGGCAGGCGTCAAGATCATTGGCGGTTGCTGCGGGACCACGCCGGAGCACATCAAACTTTTGACCAGCGAAGTGCGCAGTCTGCATCCGCTGCAACGGGACTTGTCGGTAACGGTGCAGGAACCTGCGATCAAGCAGAAAGCCATGCCCAAGGTGGCCATTGAAGAGAAGTCTTCCTTGGGTGCAAAACTGGCGGCAAAGAAGTTTGTCACTTTCGTTGAGATTCTGCCACCTCGCGGAGTTGATCCATCGAAGGAAGTAGCAGGCGCAAAGCTATGTAAGGCGCATGGGATTGATGCCATTAATGTCCCCGATGGTCCCAGGGCCAGTGCCCGTTTAAGTGCGCAGGTGACATGCAGTATTTTTCAGGAACAGGCAGGCATTGAAGCGGTGCTGCACTTTTGTTGCCGTGACCGCAATATTTTAGGAATTCAATCGGAACTGTTGGGGGCGCACTTTACCGGAGTGAAGAATTTGATTTGCATCACCGGTGATCCGCCGCGCATGGGTTCGTATCCCGATGCCACCGCCGTATTCGACGTGGACGCGATTGGACTTTGCAATATTGTGAACAACCTGAACCATGGGTTGGATATTGGCGGCAATCCAATGGGGTCGCAAACATCTCTGGTGTTGGGTGTAGGCGCAAACCCCGGCGCGCCTAATATGGATGAAGAGATCCATCGCTTCGAGCGTAAGGTTGCTGGTGGCGCTGAATATGTGGTGACGCAGCCGGTGTTCGATTTGAAGCTGCTGGAAGTATTTCTGAAACGCATAGAGCACGTTCGCATCCCAGTGATCTGCGGCATTTGGCCTTTGACCAGTTACCGCAACGCCGAGTTCATGGTGAATGAACTGCGCGTGCCGGTTCCAGAACACTACATGAACCGCATGTTGAAGGCCGATGATGCAGAAAAGGCCAGAGCCGAGGGAGTGGAAATCGCTCGGGACATGGTGCGCCAAGTTCGTTCCATGGTGGACGGAGTGCAGTTGAGCGCGCCGTTCGGTCGATATCAGATGGCGATTGATGTAGCCGAAGCAATCGGGGATCGGTAAACCACTTTTGGCCACAGATCTGATTGAGATAAACGCGGAGACGCCCGATGCCGGGGCACTGGATCGAGCGGCTGCGGCTATTCTGCGTGGGAAAATTGTGGCGGTTCCCAGTGATGGATCATACACGCTGGTTGCCGATCCATTCAACTTACAAACCGTAGTTCGCGTGTTTCATGCCAAGGGTCGCGAATCGGTGCGGTCGCTGCCCCTGTTGGTTGAAGGCGTGATTATGGGCGAAGAATATGCCAAGGATCCGCCAGGGCGCTTCAAGCTGTTGGCACGTCACTTCTGGCCGGGACCGCTGACGATTATTGTTCTAGCATCTGAAAAAGTACCGCTGAAGGTGACGGGGAATACGGGTCGTTTGGCACTGCGGCAATCCAAGTCGGTGGTGGTGGCGGGATTGATTGAAAGGGTGGGTCGGCCATTGATTGGGACCAGCGCAAACATTAGCGGGTCGCCGACATGTCGCAGTGGGATTGATGTTTTTGGAACCATGGATGGCCGTGTGGATCTGGTGCTGGACGGTGGAACGGTGGCCGGTATGGGTCCGACGACGATTGATGTGACGGAGCCATATTGGCGAGTGATTCGCGAGGGCGCCATCACGGAGAGCGAGTTAGCGGATGTCTTGAAGGGCAGTTGATTGGTCGGAATTTAATTCGGGGACGTGACATCCATTCACTTAATTAAATTAGTGAATGGGTATCACGTCCCCCTTTTGTTCGCAATGGTAGAATTGAAACTTAGTCTCACCAAAAATCCAATAAAAAGGCACCCCAAAGACTGAATGTTCTCTGGTTTGTTCGGCTCAGGCGAGGGCGGTAGCCTATTAGACCGTCTAAAACAAGGTATTGAAAAGACACGCTCAGGTCTCAAGGAGAAGCTCGATGATGTGATTCAAGGCAAGAAAGAAATTGATTCCAATGTTTTGGATGAACTGGAGTATGCCCTGATCACTGCCGATATCGGCGTGCGGACCACTACCGAGGTGCTGGAGACAATTCGTCAACGCGTCGACAGAAAGTTGGTTGCCGATTCCAGTGAACTGAAAGGCCTGATTCGCGATCATCTTTGCGAAGTGATGGCCGCTACAGATCGTCCCTGGCACCGACCCGTTGAGGGGCCGGAAGTGATTTTTGTTGTTGGCGTAAATGGCGCTGGCAAAACTACCACCATTGGCAAACTGGCCACTAAATGGGCTGGCGAAGGTCAATCGGTAATGTTGTGCGCGGCTGATACATTTCGTGCAGCAGCCGTGGAACAGTTGGACATTTGGGCAGTGCGCAGTGGCGTCCCCATCATTAAGCAGAATACCGGGGCCGACCCTAGCGCGGTGGTCTTTGATGCCATGCAGGCGGCCAAAGCCCGCAACGTGGATCGTCTGATTGTGGATACTGCCGGTCGCCTGCACACCAAAGAAAATCTGATGGCTGAACTGGAAAAGATGCGTCGTACGGCCAAGCGGGTGATTGAAGATGCTCCACATGAAGTGCTGCTGGTGCTGGACGCAACCACCGGCCAGAACGGATTGGAACAGGCTCGGAAATTTACGGAAGTGGCTGGGGTGACGGGCATCATCCTTACTAAGTTGGATGGCACGGCCAAGGGCGGAATCGCCATCGCAATTTCGCGAGAATTGAACGTTCCGATTCGTTACGTTGGGGTCGGGGAAAAAGCGGAAGATTTGCTGCCTTTTGATGCCCAACAATTCACCACTTCACTTTTCGATTAGGCCCCACTTGGATAGGAATAACATGCACGACCGCTACATGCAGGAAGCTCTAACGCTGGCCCGAAAAGGGTTGGGCAGAACCAGTCCGAACCCCGCAGTTGGTGCAGTTCTGATGAAAGATGGGGAAATTGTTGGACGGGGATTTCATGTTTGGTCCAGCAAAGATCATGCGGAAATTGTCGCCTTACGGGAAGCTGGTGAACTGGCCCGCGGCGCTACATTGTATGTGACGCTGGAGCCTTGCAACCACACTGGACGCACCGGCCCCTGCGTCGATGCCTTGATTGCCGCCGGTGTAATTCGAGTTGTGGCGGCAATGAAAGATCCTAATCCACTGGTGGCTGGCAAAGGACTGCTTCGATTGCAGGAAGCGGGAATTGAAACGGTGGTGGACCAACATCACACCGGGGAAGCGGAGCAGATCAACGAACCATTCCTGCACAGTATGCGCACAGGCAAGCCGCTGGTGACGCTGAAGAGTGCTTTGACGCTGGACGGGAAAATTGCTGCTCCGGAAGATAATTCCGGCTGGATCACATCAGAAAAAGCTCGGGAACACGTACAACAACTGCGTCATTTGACGGACTGCATTTTGACGGGAATTGGAACGGTGGTGGCCGATGATTGCCTGTTAACCGACCGTTCCGGGCTGGAACGCAGCCGTCCACTGATACGTATTGTTGCCGATTCGCAATTGCGGATCCCGCTGAATTCCAAAATGGTGATGTCGGCAAATGGGGATTTGATTGTAGCCTGTACTTCAGCGGCGGCGGCTGATCGACGTAAGGCTCTGGAAAAAGCTGGGGTTGAGGTACTTGTTCTGGATGGGGATGATGGTCGCACCAATTTGCAGGAACTGGTTGTGCTGTTGGGTCAGCGGCAGTACCGCTCGCTGATGGTGGAAGCGGGAAGTAAAGTGAACTGGGCGTTTCTGGAACAAAGCATCGCCGACAAAATTTACTTTTATTACGCTCCTAAAATCCTCGGTGGAATGCAGTCGCTGCCAGTGGCTGGAGGTGTAGGACGGCGTCGGCGGGCGGATGCCATCCGCATGGATCGATTGCAACTCCATACCATCACGGCACAGGAATTCGCGGTGGAAGCGTGGGTAAGGAAATAAATGTTTACAGGAATCATTGAGGAGTTGGGTGAGATTCGGGCGCTGGAAGCACAAGCCGGGGCAGGGGCACGATTGCGCGTTGCCGCACGGGCAGTACTGACTGATGCCAAATTGGGCGATAGCATTGCGGTGAATGGTTGCTGCCTGACTGCGGTGGAGATAGGCAATGGAGAGTTTGCCGCAGACCTGGCACCGGAGACATTGCGACGCACGAATCTTGGGGACTTGAAGCCGGGTTCGAAGGTGAATCTGGAGCGTCCATTACGAGCAGGGGGCAGGCTGGATGGGCACATTGTGCAAGGTCACATTGATGGCACTGCGAAGTTATCTGCACTATCGGCCTTGGGAAATGGCAATTGGTGGCTGGAAGTCCGGGTGCCTCAGGAACTGCAACAATATTTGGTTTATAAAGGTTCGGTTGCGGTGGATGGCATCAGCTTGACGATCGCTTCCATTGAAGGCAGCACGCTGGCCGTGACGATTATTCCGCACACCTACACTGCTACAAACTTGGCGGGAAAGCGCATTGGAGACAGATTGAATTTGGAATGCGACATTCTGGCGAAGTATGTGGAAAAGATGTTGGGACGCATGGAAAAACCTAGCGGATTGACGGTTGAGAAAATGAAACAGCTAGGTTATTAAAGGCGTTACTCAACCGCCAGTTCTACCAATACCTTGGGGGAGCGAACGGCACCCCAGGCACCGATCGTCAGCGTGGCGGAATATTTTCCTGGAGCCAATCCTGACAGGTTAGGGGACAGCGTTACTAAGTCAGCTTCGAAAGGCGAGTTCTGCGGGGGAAGAGTGCCGGAACGCACGGCGACGTGGAGCCACGCGGGTACCCCGTCAATGCGATAGGGGAGTCCGGGACTGCTCCCAGCCACCAGAAATTCCTTGGATAGTAGAGGAGCAGATCCTGGCTTCCATACCCAGCTAATATTGCTTTCGCTGGCATCCAGAATCGGCGCACCGTGAATTTCCAACGTCAGATTGACTGAAGATGAGGAACATCCATTGGCGGCTTCCACACGCACCGGAAACACACCAGCTTCCCGGGGAGTTCCGCTGAGTATCCCTGAGTTTGACAGCGATAGGCCAGACGGCAGATGTCCATTGATGAGGCGTAGCGTAGATTCATTGCGGGCACAGCGCGACCCACCAGAGAGCTGCAACTGCGGCGCATCGTACGGCTTATGAATAATGCCAGGAGGCAACTCTGTTGGTGTTAGCAATAGTTGGAAGGCAAGAAGAATCATCATAACTTCCCCTCATATCGGCTTGGCAGACTCCGATATGAATCCCATGCGGACATTCATTCTTGGCATCCTCTTGGGTGCGTCTATGTGCTTTGGCCAACATAGCGCGCTGGAACGGCAAACGTTGACAAACGAAGGCGTGGTTGATTTGGCGAAAGCCGGATTCAGCGAAGCGTTTATTTTAGATCTTGTGCAGTACAAACGAACGCGCTTTGACACAAGCGTCGACGGACTCACTTTTTTGGCAAAGAAAGGTTTAAGCGAACGGGTGATTCGGGCCATTGTGGCGAATTCCGATAAGCCGGAAGCGGGCGGTGCGCAACCACCGCAAACTCCCGCTGGTATGCCGATCATGCCCTACTTTTCCTACAATTCGGGGTACTTACCGGCACCCTCAACATCGCAACCAGAGCGCTGGTATTCCACTGTTGGGCGGATGAATCCAGGCAAAGTTGTCGATGAACCAAAGAAGAAGCGATAGAAGCGATAGCGGCGAAGTGAAAAAGTAAAGGCGCTGTGGGAGAAGTCCCCAGCAGCGCCTTTTACTCTTCTCAAATTAGAACCGAGGTTTAATTAGAAAGCTTAAGTGGTTGGCTCCACCGGACCTTCCTCTTCATCCTTAACTTCACCCTCGGGAACCACACTGGCGGCGGCGACGCGATCGCCCTCATCCAGGTTGACCAATCGCACACCCTGCGTGGAACGGCCTGCCTGTCGGATATGGCTCGATTCTGTCCGCAGAATCTTGCCGTCGGCGGAAATGATCACCACATCGGTATCTTCCTTAACCGACAAGATACCCACCACGGAACCAATTTTCTTGGTGACCTTCATGTTGATGACACCCTTGCCGCCGCGATGCGTCAACCGGTAATCTTCAAGTGGCGTGCGCTTGCCATAGCCAGTCTCACTGATGGACAGAATCAGTCCATCTTTCTCCACAACTTCGGCACCAATCAGATAATCCCCTAGAGCCAAGTCCATGGCCGCAACACCGCGAGCGGGGCGACCCATAGCGCGGACTTCCTTTTCCAGGAACTTGATCGCCATACCGGCGTGCGTAGCCAGGAACATATAATTGTCGCCATTCGATAACCGGGCGGCAATCAGTTCGTCTTTATCGTCCAGTGAGATGGCAATAATGCCGCGAGCCAAAGGATTATCGAACTCGGTCAATTCGCACTTCTTAATGACGCCATTGCGCGTCACCATCACAATAAACCGGCCTTCCGCAAATTCCTTCACCGGCAGGAATGCCTTCACCTGTTCATCGGTCTGCAACGCGATGAGGTTGGAAATATGTTTCCCCTTGCCCGTGGTACCGGCATCGGGGATGGCATAAATCTTCAACCAGTAAACCCTACCCTTGGTTGTGTAAATCAACAGGTAAGCATGGGTGGAAGCTACTACCAGATGCTCCACCACATCTTCACTGCGAGTCCCCATTCCAATGCGACCCTTGCCGCCACGGGTCTGACGACGATAGGTATCCATGGAGGTGCGCTTCAGGTATCCGCCACGGCTTACAGTCACCGCGACGTCTTCCACCTGCACCAGATCTTCTAAATTGATTTCGCCGGAATCTTCAATGATTTCCGTGCGACGGGCATCGCCAAAATCTTTTTGGACTTCTTTCAGTTCCTTGATGATCAGCGCTTTCAGAACAGTTTCTGAACCCAAAATTTCCAGGTAGCTGGCAATCATCTTTTGAATTTCCGCCAACTCGTCCAGAATCTTTTGCTGTTCCATGCCAGTAAGCCGTTGCAGTTGCAATTCGATAATTGCCTGCGCCTGTCGCTCGCTGAATTGGAACGCGCCAATCAGGTTTTCCTTCGCTTCTTTAGGATTCTTGGCAATGCGAATCAAGCGGATGACTTCATCCAGGTGATCCAGCGCTTTTTGGAAGCCTAATAGAATGTGTTCCCGGTCACGCGCCTTGCGCAACATGTAATCGGTTCGACGACGGACCACTTCAACGCGGTGATCAATGAACCGCTTGATCATGTCAATCAGGCCAAGCTCGCGCGGCTGACCGTTGACAATGGAAAGCATGATCACGCCGAAGTTGGTCTGCATCTGCGTGAACTTGTACAGATTGTTCAGAACGATTTCAGACTGCTCTCCGCGCTTCAATTCGTACACAATGCGCATTCCCTGACGATCACTTTCATCGCGGATTTCAGAAATGCCTTCCAGCTTCTTTTCGTTGACTAAACCAGCCGTCGCTTCAATCATGCGGGCCTTATTCACCATGTAGGGAATTTCGGTGACAATGATGGCTTCGCGATCGCGAGTGATTTTTTCCACCGACGCTTTGGCTCGCATTTTGAGCGATCCACGACCCCTGGTATAGGCGTCTAAAATTCCGGCGCGACCTAAAATATATCCGCCAGTGGGGAAGTCAGGACCAGGAACCATGGCCATGATTTCCGGTAGCGACATGTTGGGATTGTTAACTAAAGCGATTGTGGCATTGATGATTTCCGTCAAATTATGCGGCGGAATATTCGTGGCCATACCCACGGCGATTCCCTGCGATCCGTTTACTAACAGATTGGGGTAGCGCGTGGGCATCACTTCCGGTTCGCTTTCCGAATCGTCGTAGTTGGACTTGAAATCGACCGTTTCTTTGTCGATGTCTTCAATTAGCGATGCAGCAATTTTTGAAAGACGAGCTTCGGTGTAACGCATGGCTGCGGGCGGATCACCATCCACCGAACCAAAATTCCCCTGGCCATCAATCAACGGATAGCGTAAGGAAAAAGGCTGGGCCATGCGGACCAACGCATCGTAAATGGCCGAATCGCCGTGCGGATGGAACTTGCCCATCACTTCACCAACGATTTTTGCCGATTTGCGAGTGGGTCGATTGTAGTTCAACCCCAATTCGCTCATGCCGTAAAGAATGCGTCGATGAACAGGCTTCAGCCCATCCCGGACATCCGGCAAAGCACGACCGATGATAACGCTCATCGCATAGTCAAGGTACGACTTGCGCATCTCATCTTCGATATTCACCGGAATAATCTTGTTATCCCCGCCCAGCGGCAACTGACCGCCCGGTGGCGGCTGAGGTGGTTGCTGGTTGTCGTTGTCGGCCAAGTTGGAACTCCTTGAAAACGAAGACGGCTTTCGCTGTTTCTTTGCCGTCAGGTTTAGAACTGATATGTAACCCGTAATTATAACAAATCAGGCGGGAAAAAGCTTTGTAAGCTATTGAGGAAATGAAGGAAGACTACAGTGGCACGGGGATTGTTGCCAGGATTTCTTCAATCAGCTTTTCAGCCGTATCGGAACTGGACTTGGTTTGCGTTCCAAAACGCGTGGCGATCACCAGCCGATGAGCAAAAACAGGAACGGCAAGCCGTTTGCAATCATCAGGAATAGCGAATTCACGGCCTTCCAGCAGGGCCAAGGCTTGCACCGCACGGAACAAAGCCTGCGCTCCCCGAGGACTGACCCCCAATGCCACGCCTTCGTGCTTTCTAGTGGCTTCCACAATGGCCAGAATATAGTCCACCAGCGCGTCATCCACACGAACGGTAGACACCGCTTTTTGAATGGCCATCACATCGTGCGCGGAAAGAACGGGAGGAAAAGATAATCCCTCTTCCTGCGGCGCCTGCCTTAGAATTTCACGCTCACTTTGACGATCTGGATAGCCAATGCGCAGACGCATTAAAAACCGGTCCAATTGCGATTCCGGCAGCGGGTAGGTGCCATGATGTTCCACTGGATTTTGGGTGGCAATCACCAGAAATGGCTGTTCCAGCGGGTAGCATTGCCCTTCAATGGTCACCTGCCCTTCGTTCATAGCTTCAAGCAATGCACCTTGAGTCTTGGGAGTGGCGCGATTGATTTCATCGGCCAGCAGAAAATTGGTAAAGATAGCTCCGGGCTTGAACTCAAATTCCTGCGAACGGGTGTTGAAAATGGTGACGCCCAGGATGTCGGACGGAAGCATGTCCGAAGTGAATTGCAGCCGCAGAAAACGACCGTCCACGGCCTTGGCCAACGCGTGAGCCAATGTGGTCTTACCCACGCCAGGGACGTCTTCAATTAGCAGATGGCCGCGCGCCAGAAGTCCCACTAAAGCAAACCGGACCACGTCCTTCTTCCCTCGAAGTGCGGAGGAAAGACGGCGCTCCAACTCTGGTAGAAGAGAAACAGCACGAACATCCTCGAATGCGCCTGGGCGCAAAGCCACGAATTCGCGCTGAGCCATTACGGTTATGATAATCGAAACCAGCGGGTAAGCGGTAAAGTGGAATTATGTTACCTCTGCTATTGGCGCTAGTCAGCATTGCCGATTGGGTTCCCATGCGCTGGCCCTCCGTCGAGCCCAGCAGTCTGGAGTTGGTCAGCGGGACTCCCGTAAACTGCCTGTTGGTCACGGTGCCATCTGCCAAATTTGCCGACGCGGCACGTTCGAAAGGCATTGTCACATTGTTAATTTCACAGGACGGGGCAAACGCTGCGGAAGCAAAGAAAGTCGGGATGGACGGGATTGTGGTCCAAGGGCAAACTTCTGAACTTTTACGCGGCATGGAGTCTGAAACTTTCGTGGTCCTCAGCTTGTCTTCCCGCTATGACATGAATATTGTGGCGGGTCAAAAGTTCGCCGGAACATGGCAAGGCGTGTGGCCCGGGGTGAATCAAACTGGAGACGACGACACCGCCAAAGCTGCCCCCAGCGGCGCTCCTTGGATAGACACCAACTCCGGCTTTTTACGTTTTGTAAGAGCGTGGACCAGTGCCCCGGTTTGGATTGCCAACTTACCTCCAGAGAAGGTTGTGATCAACCCGGTGCGCTATCTGCAAGCCATCGCCGATGCCTCCATGTGCGGGGCTCACTGGGTGATCAGCCTGGATGCAGATTTCCAGAAACGCCTGCTGGCTGGCGAAGAAAAAGCGTTGCAGTGGTGGCAGCGGATTTGTGGTCTGCTTCGTTATGTTGAGGAAAGCAGGCGTTGGCAGGAATTTCTACCCGCGGGTCAAATGGCGGTGTTACAAGACCCCACCAGTGGTGCACTGCTTTCCGGTGGAATTCTGGACATGATCGCAGTGAAGCATACCCCAGTGCAGCCGGTGCCTTCCTCCAACTTATCGAAGGATTCCATGCGTCGGGCAAAGATGGCTGTGAACGTGAATCCAACTGTGCTTAACGAAGAGCAACGGGCTATGATTTCAGCCTTCACAAAATCAGGCGGCACTGTGTTGACCAGTCCTCCTGGTTGGAAGTTTCCAGCTCCCAAACCGGGTCAGCTAACGGTGGATCAAGATGCGGTAAAACAGTTAGACGAAATTTGGAAGGAGCTGAACACCATGACCGGACGGAAAAATCTGGGTGCCAGATTGTTCAACGTAGGCAGCATGCTTTCTAATTTGTTGATCTCAGCGGATGGCAAAACTTTGGTGCTGCACTTAGTGAATTACTCAGATTTCCCGGCGGAATCTTTAACAGCACATGTATTGGGAACCTGGAAGAAAGCAACGCTGATGAGCCCTGGGAATCCTGCCAGGAAGTTGGATACATACGAAGTTGAGGAAGGAACTGGGGTGGATGTTCCGCTGGTGAATACGTTTGCGACTGTGGTGCTGGAATAATTCCGGCGTATGCAGCCTAATACTGCATGGCTTCAAGTGTTGGAGAGAAGCGTATCCGGCCTTTGAAAAACCGCTCCCTGGCGGTCACGGCTCTGTAACGGACTGATGCTACAGAGCCGTGACCGCGAGGGAGCGGTTTTTTTAACCAAAGGCATTACGTATTCAGCCCGCGTACTCTACGACCCGCACAGTGACGTCATCCTGCTGATGCGACCCATCCATAAACCGCATCGCCTCAGCACGCAGCAACTCGGCCAATTGATCTGCCTGATGTTGACTATTGTCTTTTAGAAACTGTTTCAGCCGGGCGGTATCGTAAAATTCACCCGCTGGATTTCTGGCTTCAGATAAACCATCGCTATAAATTACGATCTTCTCACCAGGCTGCAAGTGGATACTTTCCAGACCATGTTCGGCTTCTTCCAACATGCCCACCGGCATTCCACTTGGACCCAGCAACTCCACATGGCCACCCACCCGTAACACCATGGGCGCGCAGTGACCGGCGTTCACCCACTCCACAAATCCCGTGCCGTGAACTGCGGCATAAAATACAGTGGCGTACTTTTCACCACCTGTTCTATCCAGCAAGAAGCGATTCAAACGGCTGAACCAGGATGCAATATGGTCACCCCCAGGACGCACTTGTAGAAATGCACCCTGCAGCAGCGCCGCAAGTAATGCCGCGCTTACTCCTTTGCCAGAAACATCGGCCATCACCAGAGTCCATTGATCTTGATGCCCATGCGCCACATCGTAATAATCGCCACCAACGGCTAAGGAAGGTAACGTCCAGCCGGAGGCGCGGAACCAACCATCGGCAGGTAACGATTTCGGTAACAGATCGGCTTGAATTTTTCTAGCAATGGCCAGCTCTTCGTCTAAACGTTGCTTGGCTCGTTCCTGTTCCAGGAGTCGAGCATTTTCAAGCACTGTGGACGCTTCCAGTGCCAAGGTTTCGAGCAGTTCCCGATTGCCACGGGACATGTCGGCTTCGCCGCCGCTGTCTTCCAATAAATAGAGCAATCCAACGGTGTCTTTAGCCGCTGTGATGGCTCTTGTTGAATTAATGGAACCTGATCGTACTCGAATCAAGGGCACAGCGGCAACGTGTGGTCCCACGGTGAAAGACAACAGGTCGTGACGGGTGTCCAGAGCATGGCGCAGGGCCAGCGTCGCTATGCCAAGCGAATCCACGCCCAAGGTCTGGCCATTGCGATGGCGACCCACCTCTAACCGTAAATCGTCTTGATCGTACAACAACAGAAAGCCACGTTCGCAACCGGTTATCGACAGTGCCGATTCCACTATGGCAGAGAGCACTTCCGGAGCTGACAACGAATGGGCCATGGAGCGAGCTACTTCGAGGAGGGATCGAAGTTTGGAAAGACTCGTAGCCCCTTCCGATGGAGCAGCGGCAGTGAGGATGGGGCCGCGTCCGAAAACAACCCGGTACGAATTGGGGACACCAAACTCAATCACGTCTCCAGGGGTGAGTAGGGTTCGCGAAGTCTTTTCGCCGTTAACAAAAGTTCCGTGGCTGGAAGCCAAATCTTCAACTACGTAGTCTTCGCCGTCCAGAACAATTTGCGAATGGCGGCGTGAGACGCGGCTGTCTCTCAAGACCAGTGCGTTATCAGGCTGCCTTCCCATGGTGAAAGGAAGCGGGGTAATGGGCATGCGCGAACTATTCCCAGTTGGCTGCTGCACTTCGACGAAAACAGATGGATCGCTCATCTCGTTTATAAAAGCTAGCTGGCTTTTCGTACCTTAGCTTTCACTTTCAAGGGAGCTGCGGCAACTTCTTCCACTTCCCTGCTTCGAAGAACCTGGCAATGGGAGCAGTATCCGCCGATCTCAGTGCGTGCCAGCAAGATTTGGAATCCGAAATCTGCTTCAATTTGGCGGCGTAGTTTTTGGAGAGGCTCGCCGAAAAACTCTTCCACTTTCCCGCAGCGAAGGCAGATGATATGGGCATGCTCCTGCTTCATTCGGGTTTCGTAATAGTGCTGGTCCCCGCCGTAGTGCATTAAGTCCAGCTCATCCACCAACCCTTCCTGCTTCAACAGTTTTAGGGTTCGATAAACAGTGACCCGGTTCAGCTTGGCATCTTTTTCCTGGGCCAGTTGAAAAAGACTTTCGGCGTCCAAGTGTTGACCTGATTTGTCGATTAAATCCAATAGGATTTGACGCTGCCGAGTGAGTCGGATGCCTTGCTTCTGCAATGAGCCTTTAATGGATGCGAGCATAAGTCTGTTCCTATTTTGCCAAAGCCAGAAAGCGAATTGCGTTTTTTAAAATCTGCTGCACTTCGGCTTGAAAATAAATCGGATAGGTTTCATGGCCCGGACGGAAATAAAACACCTGCCCTTTTCCGAACTGCCAAAGCAACCCATCACTGCCGTCCTGCATATCGTTGGCATACCGCCCTTCAAGAATCTTCACGTCGGGCGTGGGAACTATAAATGGGTTCCAGTAGACTTCAGTTTTGGGAATTACGAAATCCGTAACGCCTTTGGCGATTGGATGTCCAACAGCAACTACATGGATTGTTTCCGATGCCCCGCTATTTTGCACCTTCGCCCATTTTCCTGGCGTAGTCAGCAATGGTTGACCACGATCAAACGCAATGGTTTTCATGATGCGCTGAAACGGCTTGGCATAGTGGGCCGAATGGATGGGTAAGAAACCCATGCCCCGTTCCCGGACATGCTTCATCACCCGCTCCACACTTTCATCCGTGACCAATGCGTGATTTTTATGGCCGAACCAAATCAGCACATCGGTTTTCAATAGAACAGCTTCGCTGAGCCCTTGTTCGGCGTCCTGCAAATTCGCGACTGTCACTTGCATGTCAGGCTCGTTAGACAGAAATGCAGCAAACTGGCCGTTGATACCGTTTGGATAGACTTCCTTCGGTTCACTGCGTTCGCTCCAAGCCAGTACGCGGACAGATTTCGGACCTTCTGCGGACAACGCAAGAGTAGCGAAAAGGAGGAACGGCAGGGCAGCTTGGAGACTCATCTTGATTTGAGACTACCAGAAATCAGCCAACTTTTTAGCTGCTTCGCTACACTGAAAGAGAACATTCTCA
>JANMWO010000290.1:0-4277 GCA_031394025.1 Acidobacteriota bacterium | reverse complement strand
CGCACAACAGCAGTTGAAAGAGCCAATTCAATGGTAGCGGCCATCGCTAAATCTTCAGGACGAGTGTGTACTACCTGAGCTAAACAGCCAATCATTTCGCCAATTGTGGAGAGCAGTTCCATTTCATCGCCGCTGTGATGGTGGGGTTGGCGATGCTGCACATTGATCACACCAACCACCTTGCCACGCGCAATAATCGGTGCCGAAAGAAATGCCTCGTACGTATCTTCCACAAGTTGACTGAACGATTTGAATCGCGGATCTTTGTAGGCTTCACAAGTGAGTGCCAGAAATGTTTTTTCGCGGGCCACCCATCCGGTTAGCCCCTCATTCACTTTCAACCTGATTTTTCCCAGCGACTCTTCATTTTTCTCGCCGCTGGCGGCGCAAAGAACCAGTTCCTTCTTGTCCAGTAAATAAATCAGGCAAGAATCGCAACTGGTGAATTCCACAACGCGCGCAACTATAGAATCCAAAGATTGGCCAAGGCTTTTTTCAGTGGAAAGATAACGGCTGATGCGCTGCAACAAACGCAACTCCTGGTCAATCCGTTCCAGGCGGGTTTCAAGATCACGGGCTTTATTGGCCACCCCGTTATTATCCCACTGAAATGAACACCGTCCAGGTTAAAATAGTAAAAATGCATTCCATACCTTCGCCGGATTTTTCAGCACTGCCGGGCGACGAGTATTTAACATTCCATAAGCGACGCTACGCATTCCTGCTTGAAACAATTCGCGGCGAACTGCAAGGCGCGTTCGACCTCCATTGGCGATTCCTGGATGTTGGTCCTGCATTTCAAACTTCGCTTCTGCGCGCCGCCTATCGCAATGCCAAAGTGGACACGGCAGGCTTCGCTGATCGCCGCTTTCCGGCACGGGTTGGCGAAGCTCATTTTGAAACAGACCTCAACTCGGCAGATCAACCAGACATCACTGGGTACGATCTGATTGTGATGGCGGAAGTGTTGGAGCATCTTTACGCACCTCCTACACAGGTTTTGACAAGAATCCGAAAGTGGTTGAAGCCCGGCGGATCATTGATTTTGCAGACCCCAAATCCCGTTAGCTTAGGCAAACGAATCCAACTGCTGGGTGGGCACTCCCCCTTCGAAATCATTCGGGAGCACAGCACCAATCCTGGGCACTTTTGCGAGTACACAGTGGAAGATCTTTCCTTAGTAGCAAAGAGGGCTGGCTTTGAAGTGGCTGATCTTCAACTGACCAATTATTTCGGCCCCGGTGGATTCAAGAACCAAGTCTACAATTGGCTTTGCCTCGCGCTGCCCGGAAATTTACAGGATGGCATTACCGCTGTGTTGCGCAAGCCGAAATCATTCGTTGGTGAATAAGTATTTGCCACCGCTTTCAAGCACCGTGTGCAACGACTGCTTGCCTACCAGGTTTTCAATCTTAGATAATTCAGGACTTTCCAGCGTCAGATAAAACCGTTGCGGCGATAGCCACAAATTCTTGAATTCCTCATCGCCAATAAATACACCGGGAGCATTGGGCGCATAGGAACCATACTCCAGATTGTTGACGCGCCCATTCAGAATCAGCGCCTTTCGATTGGTGTAAAAGAACACCGATGAAAAAGTATAGTATTGTGCTCCCAGAATCAGACTGCCTTGCGGTGCACGGTTCAGAGCCTCAGCAATAGGCCGCGACCCCATGTAAGGATCAAACACGGTGAGCGCCAGGCGGGCGGCGTGGAAGAACAATACCATCATCGCTGTAAGACCCAGCACCAACCGCTTTCCACGAAATCGTAACGCGCAAAGAGTGCCCATGATGGTGGCTATGCCGGCCAATATCAGCGGCGTGCGCAGATAGGCAAATGAGGCGATAGTAAGGTCGCCCATGTGGCCCAACGATAGTGTGTAGGCATCAGGATTCTGCGTCAGTGCTCGCGAAATATCGCCGGGCGTTGGCAGGCTCCACACGCTGAAGATCAGGAATATAACTGCCGCTGAAGCGATCATCGTTACAACCGCGATCACGCGGGAGCCCCACTTCAGCCACTTGTCTTCTTCTTTTGCCAAAGCCGACGCCAGCCAAAGTGCAATGGCCGGATAAGCAGGCATTGAGTAATATTCCTGCGTCGTTGAAAATGTGAAGAACAGCATCAGGAAGCCCGCCCAACAAAGAGCTAACTTTCGAGTAAGTGCTGCGCGTGACGTCCCAACTACGGATTGCCGGATCGCTGCAGGAAAGTAAGCGCTCCAGGGGAACAGCCATAGCAGATGAAATAGCCAGAACAGATAGCGCGGCACAGTGTTGTAATCGCGCGGATGGCGCATGTTCAGGAAGCGGAACACATGTTCGTTAAAGAAGTAGAACCAGAAAAAGCCATGATATTTGCCAGGTTCACTCTTCATGGTGAAATCGAAATACGGTGGATTGGCGAGGGTCGCGAGGATGTGCCAAGGCGCGGCGATGAGCAGGATAATCAGCAGTCCGGTGAAAGGTCGAAGCCGTTGCCAGGTGCGCTTCACGAAAAATTGCTTCGTTGAAAAAAGATAAATGACGCCGCCTGCAATGGGGAACAGGACCGCAATCAAACCTTTCAGCAACAATCCCAAACCGATAGATGCAGCCAGCAATCCGCTCCATAGCCAGGGTCGCGATTCCGATTCATCAAGCGCCCGCAGCAGACTCCACATGGCCAGCGTAATGGTGGCCGTCACCATTGCATCAGGGATTTGGATGCGCGTAAACAACCAGAGTCCAATGCACGATGCCAGGATCAAGCCTGCGTATAATCCCGCTAATTCGTCAAAGGCCCAAGCGGCGAAGCGTGCGCACAACCAACACAGCAACACAACGGAAAGAGCCAGTGGAATGCGCGCAGCCCAATCATAGACGCCAAAAATCTTCATGCTGATGGCCATCAGCCAATACACCATTGGCGATTTTTCAAGGTACGCGATGCCGTTCAGCCGTGCCGTAACCCAGTCGCCAGATTCCAGCATGTTGCGCGCAATCTGAGCCTGCACTGCATCCACATCGTCCATCAAAGCAGGTGGACTTATAATGCAGCCAAGATAAATCAGCGCCGCAACGAGAAGGACGATTAGTTGGTAGTGCGGGCATCGCCCACGGTGATTTTCCATTGCTTCATCCACAAAAACAAAGTGAGCAGTCCCCACAGGTGATACCCATAATTCGCTCGACGCGCAAAGTGATCATCCATCAGTTTGCCAATGGCCCCTTCGTGAAACAGTCCGCACTCGCGCACAGCCTGTGGCGTTAGCGTATCGGTGATCAATGGCTTCAACGTATTGCGAAACCAATCATGCGCCGGAATATCGAACCCTTCTTTCTTACGATTCAAAATCGCCTCTGGAAGTTTACCGCGCAGTGTTTCTTTCAATACGTATTTCAAGGCACTGCCGTTGATCTTCAATGATTCCGGTAGCGAAGCAGCGAATTCTACAATGCGATGATCCAGGAACGGAGGCCGCACTTCCAGCGAATGCGCCATGCTCATGCGGTCGCACTTGTACAAAATATCGTCGACCAAATAGTAGTGCTGATCAAGAAAGATAAACGGATTCAGTTTTCCTGATGCCAGAAATTCCGGAGCAATGGTGGACAATAATCCCACCGTTGGTTTGAAGTTGGCTTGCGACAAAAGCTGAGCCCGTTCTGAAGCAGTGAAGGTGCCATTCCAAAAGCAGTGCGCTTCGCCCGGCTCCAGTAACGAACCTTTCAGAAACCGTTTCGCTTTGTACTCCAGGCTGATCTTGTCATCTGAAACAGGAAGCAGGTTGGCAGCTTGAAGGCCCAGTTGTCGCAATGGCCGGGGCACACTGCTCATGAAGCTGGCATAGCGATCCGCAAGGTATGTATAGTAGCCGCCAAACAGTTCATCGGCCCCTTCGCCACTCAAAGCAACGGTCACATGTTGGCGACTCATACGGGACAGGAACCATACCGGAAGCGCACCGGCATCGGCACTAGGCTCATCAGAATGCCAGGCCATTTTCTCAATTGCAGGGGCAAGTTCCACATCAGGATTCAAATCAAATTCATGATGATCCGTTTCGTACTTCTCTGCAAGCATGCGGAAATAGGGGCTCTCATCGAATTTACGACCAAGAAAAGACACAGAGAATGTCTTCAGTTTTCGTCCTGCTATCTCCGAAGCGTAGTGGAGAATCGCCGAACTATCCACGCCACCCGATGCCCAAATTCCTAGGGGTACATCGGCGATCAGATGCTCCTTCATAGAAGCCTTTAACAATCCATCCAGCGCTTCTTTGGCCGAATCCA